>JBJFHX010000026.1:0-22940 GCA_051893995.1 Ruminococcus sp. | reverse complement strand
GATGTACGGTGAAATAAAAAGTCCTGTTTTGTAACCTGATGCAACAAGCGTTGACGAAAGCATTGCACAGGTTGAGCCTTTGCCGTTTGTTCCTGCAACGTGGATATATTTAAGCTTGTTCTGTGGGTTGCCCATTCTGTCAAGCAAAGTAAGAATTCTGTCAAGTCCGGGACGTGCACCGAAGCTCAACAGCGAATGGATTTTTTCAAGCGCATTTTCATAGGTCATTACAACAGCTCCCTGTAGATTTCGTTCTTCTTAAAACCCGTAATTGCAGCCGCCTGCTTTGCCGCCTCTGTAGGCTTTTCGCCGTTTTCTATCAGCTTTTTTGCCGTTTCAACTGCGTATTCAAGCGTAAGCTCCTGCTCTTCAGCTACTTTTGGCGCACCCTCAAGCACAAGCACAAACTCGCCCTTTAAACTGCCGTCTGCGTAATTTTCTGCGGCGTATTTTGTGGTTGTGCGTATGACCTCCTCGTGGAGCTTTGTAAGCTCACGCACGATTGACAGCTTTCTCTCGCCGAAGTTTGCATACAAGTCACGCAAGGTCTGCGGAAGTTTGTGCGGTGCTTCGTAGAAAATCATCGTCCTGTGCTCGTTTTTAAGGCTCTGCAAATGCTCGTTGCGGCTCTTTTTATTAACGCTTAAAAAGCCCTCAAACGTAAATCTGCCCGTTTCAAGTCCCGACACTGCAAGGGCGGAAATTACGGCGCTCGGACCGGGGATTACAACAGTCTTTATACCACGTTCCTCACAGAGTTTGATTAAATCTTCACCCGGGTCGGAAATACACGGCATACCTGCGTCGGTAACGATTGCACAGTTTTCGCCCTGCTCAATACGGTTGCAGATAAGCTCGCCACGTTCACGCTTATTATGTTCAAAATAGCTCACCATAGGCTTCTTTATACCAAAATGGTTTAAGAGCTTAAGCGTAACTCTCGTGTCCTCTGCGGCGATAAAATCAACGCTTTCAAGCGTCTGCACCGCTCTGGGCGACAAATCGGAAAGGTTGCCTATAGGCGTTCCCGTAACGTATAAAATTCCACTCATAATATCACTTCAATTCTTCAAAAGGAGTTTTGTAACAGCCGTAAATTTTCATCATTTCCTCGGAAAAATCTCCGTTTTCGTCCTCAATAAAAAGCGTTGGCAAGACGTTTAAAAATCCCCTTTTGCCCCCTCGTCTGCCCTCAAGCAAAAAGAGCTTTGGTGCTTTGCCGATTCTCTGCTGAACAAGGCGCAGGGTTTTCGGCTCTATTGAGAATTTTCGCATTGACTCCATAACGTCTGCAAGGCGTTCGGGTCGCTGGCAGATGCAGAAACTTCCGCCGAACTGCAAAAGCTTTGATGCACTAAAGCATATGTCATCAAGCGTACATTCGGTTTCGTGACGTGCAATCTGCTTTGCATTTTCGGGGTTTGTAATCCCTCCGCCGCTGATTTTATAGGGCGGGTTGCAGACAACAAGGTCGTAGCACCCGAAAGGGAGGATTCCCTTAAGCTCCTTTAAATCGGCATTTACAATATTTATTTTATCGCCGAGGTTATTGTATTCAACGCTTTTCTGCGCAAGGGCACAGGCATCACGCTGAATTTCAACGGCGTCAATTTTAAGATTTTTATTATGTCTTAACCACAAAAGCGGAATTGTTCCGCAGCCTGTTCCAAGCTCTGCACACTTTTTTCTGCCCTTTGGCAGTGAAAAATCTGCAAGCAGGATTGTATCGGTTGAAAAGTGGTAGCTGTCGGACACATAAATTTCAATTCCGTTTCCGAGCGGTTCAAGGTGAATGTTTTGCATAGACTGTTCCTTTCGTCTGTATATTGATTTTTACAGAGAAAAACGGCAAGGTAAATTCCTTGCCGTTTGAATTTCAGATAAGCTATTACTCAGCCTGAGGAGCACCTACCGGGCAAACATCAGCACAAGAACCGCAATCTGCGCATGTATCAGCATCGATAACGTACTTGCCGTCACCCTCTGAAATAGCAGAACACGGACAAGCGTCTGCGCAAGCACCGCATGCGATGCAATCATCACTAATTACATATGCCATAGGGAGAACACCTCCTTAAAAGATTTCAACTATATTGTAACACAAAATTCGTAAATTGCAATTGTTTTGGGAATATTTTTCTGAATTTTACAAATAATAATCATTTTATTGACAAATTACAGCGTTGTTTTTCCTATCTATTCAAGTCCTTTAAGCTCTTCAAGCTCTTTCTTGTTAACCTTGATATAGCCGTCCTTTACAAGCTTGCACTGCTTTACGGTAAATGTTTTGGGTGCAACATCGTCAGGCGTATTGTTGAGCTTTACCTTTAAGGTTCTTGCAATCAGGTTGTTTTCAACAACAAGTCCTCTGCCCTCGGGAGTGTTTACAATTGCGCCGATCTTGGGAGTTCTCTTGAGCAAGTCGGTGTATGCTTCCTGCTCGTATTTAAGACAGCACATAAGTCTGCCGCACGTTCCCGAAATCTTGACGGGTGAAAGCGACAAGCCCTGTTCCTTTGCCATTTTGATTGAAACGGGCTGGAATTCGCCCATATAGCTTGCACAGCAAAACGGCTTTCCGCAGATTCCGAGTCCGCCGAGCATTTTTGCTTCATCTCTTACGCCAATCTGACGAAGCTCAATTCTTGTTCTGAAAACAGAAGCCAAATCCTTGACAAGCGCACGGAAGTCAACACGTCCGTCAGCAGTAAAGTAGAACAGAATCTTGCTGTTGTCAAAGGTGTATTCAACATTTACAAGCTTCATTTCAAGCTTGTGATTGGCAATCTTCTGCTCGCAGATTTTGTAAGCTTCCTTTTCTTTGAGCTTGTTTTCCGCAAGATGATTTAAGTCGTCTTCATTTGCAATTCTTATAAGCGGTTTAAGCGGATGAGCAAGCTCCGATTCATCAATCGTCTTGTTCGGAGTGGCGACCTCGCCGCATTCAAGTCCTCTTGCGGTTTCAACGATTACCATATCTCCCTTGTTAAGTTTATTGTCAAGCGGGTCAAAGTAGTACACTTTGCCGACTTCTTTAAATCTTACTCCGATTACCTCTGCCATGAAATCCTCCTGTATTCTCCGCACAACCACGTTGTGAGAAGGTTTATGTTAATGTTCTGTTTTATTTTTATTGCCGAGTCGTCTGTCAGCTCAATCATTTCAATGATTTTTCCTTTTGTAAAACGTGTTGCAAGCCCCTTGCCGAGCTTTTCGTTAAACACTGCTTTTGTACCGACCGAAAGTGCAAGACCGTCACGCAGAATCATTCGCACCGTAGAAAGTGTTTCGTCAGCGTTTTCCTTGTCAGCAAGCACATCCAGCGCAAGCAGTAAATCGTATTCACGTGAGGAGATTATTCCCTTTACGATTCTTTCTGCATATTCAAGTGCTTTATCGCTGATTTTCACTTCATTTTTCAGCCTTACTACCGTACAGCGTGAGAGTATTGTCACAAGCAGCTTTTGCGCACTTTCGCAAAGCAGAATAAAATACACATTCTGCGGCGGTTCTTCAAGCAGCTTTAAAAATGAATTCTGAACAATATCCGACAGCCTGTTGTCAGCGTCTTCAAAGATATATACCTTCGCATCTGCCTCATTCGGACGGATATATGAATCCTTAATAATGCTTCGCATCTGCTCAATCGAATAGGTCTTTGACTTATTTTCGGGACGAGGGTAGCTTATGTCGGCGTGTGCTTTATTGTCAGCCTTGCGGCACTGCGCACACACCTTGCAGGGCTTGTTATCGCCTGTACAGACAACGTACATTGAAAGGAACTTTGCCGCTTCAAGCGATGCTTCCCTGTTCTTGCTTTCGATTACAATTGCGTGAGGTATTCTGCCGTGATTGTCAAGCTCAGAGAGAGCTTCTTTTACACTCTCGTCAAAATCAAATCCGCTGAAATTCATAGCACACCTCCTGCAAATAATAATTATATCATTAAATTTAATATTTTTCCATATTTATTTTATGGCAACGGTATTTGTTACGATTTCGCCCTTGTCTGTGATGTCAATATAGCCGTAGCTTGCCATATAGCCGCTGCACGAGCCGGGATTCATAACATAAAGACCGTCTTCGTAGTAGGTCATTGCGTTATGCGTGTGACCGAAAAGCAGAATGTCAGCCTTTTCTTCCCTTGCGGCGCACATAATGGTGTAAAGTCCGACCTTTGCGTTATAGAGGTGTCCGTGAGTTATAAAAATCCTTTTGCCGCAAACGCTTAAAATTTCCTTTGAAGGCAGGCTGCTGCACCAGTCGCAGTTGCCCTTTACTCCGACAATCATCTTATCCTTTATCGTATCCTTTAAATACTGCACCTGTTCGTCGCCGTCACCGCAATGGATGATTATCTCGGCGCTCGGCTGAGAGTTGACGGCTTTCATAAGTTTTCTTAAATCTCCGTGAGTGTCGGAAACAACTAAAATACGCATTTGCAAAACTCCGTTCTAAAAATGTATTTAAAGCATAGAATATAGCGAGGTGTTTATATGAAAGAAAAAAACATAGATAAGCTGATTTCAAGCCTCTCAAAGCAGCTCGGTGTTTCTGAGGGTCAGATAAAAAATGCGGCACAAAAGGGCGATGTTAACGATATGCTAAAAAACGCCGACGCAAATCAGACAGATAAAATAAAGTCTGTTCTTAATGACCCCGAAAAGACAAAAGAAATTCTGAACAGTCCGCAGGCGCAGGCACTAATCAAACTGCTCGGCGAAGATAATAAGAATTAACAATTAACAAAGTACAATTAACAATTATTGTCGGGAATTCAGGTTGTAAAAATATAAACTTCGTTTCCCGACTTTATTATATTGCGGCTGAAAGACGCCACCGAAATTGTTAATTTTTAATTGTAAATTGTAAATTGCATTGGGAAAGGGTGTGAAAAATCAAAATGTCGGAAATACAAGATAAAATCAATCAGATTTTAAGCAATCCCGAAGCGCTCAGGCAGGTGCAGAGTCTTGGCGAGCAGTTAGGTCTTGCAAACGCTAATCCCGAGCCGCCTAAGCCAAAGCCGAAGCCTGTTCAGCCTGAAATTATGAATGATGATATATTACGAACGGTCACACGCCTTGCACCCGTTATGAACTCGGTTAAGCGTGACGACGACACCACAAGGCTTTTAAATTCACTTCGTCCGTTTTTAAGCCGTGAAAAGCAGGAAAAGCTTGACCGTGCCGAAAAGATGATTAAATTCATCAGGATAATTCCGCTTTTAAAGGACAACGGACTATTTTGAGTGTGGAGTAATTTAATTCGGAATTTCGGGTCGCTTCGCTCCGAATTTATTATAGTGCGTATTATTTTACAAAACTCTATTGCCTGACTTTTAAATTAATATAATACTGACGTTTCGGGACGTGTAGGAACCCGTCCCCTACAAAATCACACAAACGTTTCATATAAAATATCTGTATGAAACGGTATTGACCGTTTCGATAGCATATAAACAAAGGGGTGAAAATATGCCGAGCTTTGAAGAAGAAGCCTTTGCAAGGGCGCAACAGATGAACAAACGTCAGCCGTTCTACGGCAACAATCAGCAAAATCAGAAGTCCGCCCCGAAACAGGAACAGCCACCCAAAAAGGAGCAAAAACCTGCTGTTGAAAAGCCGCCCGAGCAGAAAATGCAGAACAGCAGCAATAACAACAGCCTGCTTGATATGCTGTTTAAGAACAAGGAACAAAGCCTGATTTTACTTCTGCTTGTCCTGCTTATGGACGAAAATGCAGACCCTACGCTGCTGCTTGCCCTCGTCTATCTGCTTATCTGATTTGTCCGTTACCTCTGATTATGAACTTACTGCTTGTAAGCTCGTTAAGTCCCATAGGTCCTCTTGCGTGGAGCTTCTGCGTGGAAATTCCGATTTCTGCTCCGAGTCCGAACTCTCCGCCGTCGGTAAAGCGTGTTGAAGCGTTTACATAAACAGCCGCAGAATCAACGCAGGAAGTAAATTTATTTGCACTCTCGTAATCGCTTGTGATTATGCTCTCGCTGTGACCTGTGCTGTATTTTGCAATGTGAGCAAGTGCGTCGTCAAGGCTGTCAACAACCTTTACTGCAAGAATGTAGTCGAGAAACTCGATTGCATAGTCGTTTTCCGTTGCAGGAACAACGCTTTCACCGAGGATTTCTCTTGTTCTCTCACAGCCTCGGATTTCAACATTCATCTTATCAAGCTCTGCCTTGATTTCGGGCAGGGCTTTTTTGGCTATGTCCTTGTGAACAAGCACCGTTTCAATTGCGTTACACACGGAAGGACGTGAGGTTTTTGCATTGAAAATAATGCTCTTAGCCATATCAACGTCTGCGCTTTTATCAACGTAAACGTGGCAGTTGCCGACTCCCGTTTCAATTACGGGCACCTTTGCATTCTCGACAACGCTTTTGATAAGTCCTGCACCGCCTCTGGGAATGAGCACGTCAAGATATTCGGAAAGCTGCATAAGCTCGGTTGCGCTCTGACGTGTTGTGTCCTCAACGAGCGAAACGCAGTCACGGGGCAAGCCTGCACCCTCAATTGCGTCACGCATAATCTCGGCAATTGCCTTGTTGGAGTTTATTGCCTCCTTGCCGCCACGCAGAATTACCGCACTGCCGGCTTTAAGGCAAAGTGCCGCCGCATCTGATGTTACGTTGGGGCGAGCCTCGAAAATAATTCCGATTACGCCCATAGGAACGGTGACTTTTTCAATCTGCAAGCCGTTCTTGAGCGTTCTGCCGTCGAGCACTCTGCCGACAGGGTCTGCAAGAGAAGCAACCTCGCTGACACCGTCAGCCATTCCGTTTATTCTGTCGTTTGTAAGCATTAATCTGTCAAGCAACGACTTTGTAAGTCCTGCTTTCTCGCCGTTTTCTATATCAATATCGTTTGCTTTTATGATTTTATCGGCATTTTCACGCAGAGCCTTTGCAATTGCGTTTAGCGCCTCGTCCTTTTTTGAGCCTGCGGTCATAAGAAAGCGTGAGGCTTCCTTTGCCTTTGCGCCCATAATTTCAAGCTGAGTCATAGTAATTCTCCTTTACTGCCTTGCAAGGAACACTGTTCCTACGTTGTTGCCGTCGAAAATTTCATAGAGATTTTCGGGGTTTGAGCCGTTGATAACGTGAACCTCAACCCCAAGCTTTGTTGCATAATCAGCCGCCTGAAGCTTTGTTATCATTCCTCCCGTGCCACGGTTTGAGCCTGTTCCTGCCGCCATTGACAGGATTTCCTGATTAATTTTATCGACAACCTCAATCTTTACCGCATTCGGATTTGTGCGTGGATTTGAGTCGTACAAGCCGTCAATATCGGTAAGAATAATCAGCCTGTCTGCTCCCACAAGTCCTGCGACAATCGCCGAAAGCATATCGTTATCGCCGAAGTTGTTGCCCTCAAGCTCATCAATAGCCACAGTGTCGTTTTCGTTGATTACGGGGATAATGTTCATTTTCAGAAGCTCGTCAATTGTGTTGATTACGTTCTGACGTTTCTGGTCGGTTTCAACGGCATAGCGTGTGAGCAGAATCTGCGCCACTGAGTGGTTGTACTCGCCGAACAGCTTGTCGTACATAAACATCAGCTCGCACTGACCGATAGCCGCAAGAGCCTGCTTTTTCTTGGTTTCGCTCGGACGTGACTCAAGCCCCGTCTTTCCCATTCCTACGCCGATTGCACCCGAGGATACGAGCATAATCTGCTCTCCCCTGTTCTGCAAATCCGACATAACCTTGCAAAGGCTCTCAATTCTGCGGTAATTTATCTTTCCGTTTTCGTATGTAAGGGTGGACGTGCCGACCTTTACAACCGTACGTTTATTTTCCATTTCAGACACCTGTTTCTGTATTGCATAATTTTGCATTATTAATTTATTATATCACACCGAGCCTTGTAATTACAACACTTTAGGATAATATTATGGTAAAACTTATGCAGCTAATACAAGTGTAGGGAACAGTCTTGACTGTTCCGCTGATTTACCGCATTTCTTCTGATACTATCGGAACGGTCAAGACCGTTCCCTACATTGAAAATAATGTAACGTTATCATTTTAAATTCAACACTTTACTATATAGTAAAGGCGTCCGAAAATCCGAACGCCTTGATAAGTATATGTTTTAAAATTTTTCAATTAACCCTGCACAATATTGCTGAATAAGCGTAGCGTCTTTTATGCTAACATTACCATCGCTGTTGACATCGGCACGAATTAAAGCATTTTCGTCAAGCGTATTAATGCTTGCAATGTATTTTTGGATTTCGGTTGTGTCTGAAATATTTATTGCATTGTCATTGTTTACGTCACCTATGTAATTTTGGGGTATCTCATATGAAATCAAGACACTGTCACAGTAATTTCCAATTCCTGTAATTTTTGCATATAATATATCATTTTCAACAAATTCTGATACAGTAAAATCCTTGTTCTCTTCGAGTGTTATTTCATCTACAACAACTTTCACATTTGGTCGATAAACCCCAGCTTTTTTCTCCCAACCTTCTACCGTTACCATTTCTTCAGTTAGTATCCTCTTAAAATACCATTTTTGTGCATTAGAACCATTATATATATGAGCCTGAACGTTGGTTAAATTTTCAGTTTTACCATTATATACATCCAAATAATAACCCGAAAGTTTATTTACCAAAAAGAATGAACCATCAGTATTTTTAATTATTTTCCATAATTGTCCTCTACTATCTGTTGTTTCATATAGCATAGCATTTTTCTTATTTTTTAAGTATGTATCATCATTAACTATTTCCACACACAACTTACTTGTAGTTTCATATATTCTGTAATATCCATCACCAACATATTCTATACTAAAAGACTCATCTGGTGAATTCACAATTTGCACATTAGAACCGTTAGTAAAATTTCCTGGAAAATTATCAACATCTAAATAACATGTTTCACTCACTTTAGAGGCGATTCTATACTCACCGTTATTTATCGGTCTTTCATTAGGAGAATAAGGAATAAACGAAAAATGCTGGTTGTTATTTCCGTTTCCTTCCCATACTATTAAATTTTGTCCATTCTTATATACTCCACCATCACTGACATCAAGGTAATAATTATTACATCTTGAACGAATTGCATATCCATGTTCCGTACTTTCAATTGACCACTGTTGAGCATGACAACCATTTTCCGTCCACATCTGCACATTAGTACCAATATCAAAACCATAACCTTCTACGTCAAGACAATAATTTGAGTTATATTGCTGAATTTTATAAAAACCATTATTCAAATACTCAATGTGGAAAACATCATATTCGGTAGGCATACTTGTTTTCCATATCCACATTTGAGCATTCACCCCAGGTTTTGTAATTGCTTCATTTCCTGGAATATCAACAAAAAACTTTTGTGCAACTTCACTGCAAATCCAATAATCACCGTCAGGTATTGTTCTGCCTGCTGCTTCTGATTCTGCCATCTCACGACCTTGAGCAACTGTTATATTGACGGTTCCTGAACCAATACAAACATTAATACCGCCTCCTACATTAATCGCATATACATATACAGGCTGTGTTCCTGTTTTAGATGTGTTTATCGTTGCATTAAAACCATGATAATTACCACATCCGTAAGCCGCATTTACATCTGTTCTTTCTACATTAGCGATTATGTTATAATGACCTTCTGCGTTTGAGTCTCCTGACGGTCCGCCGATATATACATCAATAATAAGCTGAGCAGATAAATCATCTCTGTCAAAAGCCCAACCACCAATTGAAACAGTGCCTGTTCCACCGGAAACGCTATCTAATACACCTGTAGGATTGTTGCTATAAGCAGGGCAACCATATCCATAAATATAAGTATCTGAAATACTATAGCCATTGGAATAACCGCCATTTACTTTTACTGTGTCTTTGGCATTTCCCTCAATGGTGTAAACTCTACTACCGTTTGAGCTTGTAACTATACCAACATGTGAACCTCCACCTGAACCAAAATAAACAATATCTCCTGCTTTTGGGACATATCCACTTGATCTTAATTGAAATTGATTTCTATTTTCAAACCAACTAACACCTGTTGAACAAGAGGCTGTTTTAGGAATCAAATCACCCACACCTGCCTGATTTGCACACCAAGAAACAAAAGCATGACACCACGCATATGCGTATGTGCCACCTATACTCCCAATATAGTAAGTATATTTATTAGGTCTTCCTGATGCACCAACTTCACCTTGAGCAACTCTCACAAGATCATTTCCGGTTGCCGCACTAACCGTAAACGGTGCAACAGTTAAAACTCCAAAAATCATTACAATAGATATTAAAATCGATGTTAATTTACGTAATCTGTGTTTCATAAAGTATTCCTCCTTAATGTAAGTATTTTTTAATTTGTTTTTTAAGGTTGTGACTATTATTTTATAATCATTATAGCCCGATTTCGGGCAATTGTCAATATTTATACATTAAAATATACTTAATTTATATTGAATTTTACATATACTAAACAAAAAAGGTCTGCTGGTATGATTGTTTACGACAAGCTGTGGGAAACTTTGAAAGAAAAGAAAATATCCCAGTACAAATTAATAAAAACTTATCATATAAGCACAGGACAGCTTGACCGATTAAGAAAAAATGAAAATGTCAGCACTTACACTTTAAATCAGCTTTGCGAAATTCTTGATTGCGAATTATCGGATATTGCAGAATACAAACGAAATCCCACATTAAAGGACAAAACAAACAACGAATAAAAAAGAGATGCTCGGTTAATGAACATCTCTTTTTGTTTTATTCTATATTGGAATAATAATTATAAACACCGTCGGCAATTGCATTTGCAATTCTGTCGGTATTATTGATTATCCAGCCTGCACCCTCCTCGGTGTCGTGGAACTCACATTCAAGGTAAACCGTAAGTGCATTCGGAGTAAAAACCTCGTACAATTCAGGCTTATATTCAATCCTGTCGTCATCACCCGGACTGATTTTGCCGAGCGTATCAAGAAACGACTCAGCCGCAGTCTGCCCGTCCGAGCCGTAAACATACACGTGCGTACCGCCCGTATACTCCCCGTTCAGAGCATTGGTATGTATCGGGATATGCATATCGGCGTGAAATGCATCGCTCTCGTTACATCTGCTTTCAAGCGAAGCGCCCGACTGACCTACCATTACGGTAAAGCCGAGTTTTTTGAGCTTTTCGGCAGTTTTTTCTGCAATCAAGTCGCACTGCTCCATTTCGGTTGTGTCGCCGACTGCGTAGTAATTTGTGTACTGATTTGACGGACTTAAATATATCCTGACTCCTGAAAATCTGCTTTCAGCCTTGCCGAAGGTTGACACCGCCGCCGTTGAAAGCGAAAGCACCAAAAGCAGTATAAGACCGAAAAACAACAGCTTTTTCTTGTCGAGGCTTTTAAAAAACTGCATTATTTTTCGTCAGTCTGCGCAGGAATATCGCTTGTGCAGTGAGGACATTTAACCGCATTAATGTCAATTTCACTTAAGCAATAAGGACATTTTTTAGTAGTCGGCTTCGGCTCTTCCTTAGGCTTTCTGCCGATTGACATAACTTTGTTTACAAGCTTTACGATAAGGAAAATTATGAACGCCATAATCAGGAAATTGATGATAGCCGTTATGAATTTTCCGTAAGCGATTGTTGCGCCGTTGATTGTAAACGAAAGCTGGTCAAAGTTCATTCCGCCGAATATACCGAGAATCGGCGAGATGATGTCGCTTGTCAGCGAAGTTACGATTGTCTGAAACGCTGCACCTATGATTACACCGACAGCAAGGTCGAGCACGTTGCCACGCATAATGAATTCCTTGAATTCAGAGAAAAACTTTTTCATATGTAAACCCCTTTAATCAATTTAAAATTAAAAATTATCAATTAACAATTTTGGTCGAGTGGATAGCTTTATATAAAATATAGCTTTACTTCCCGAACTATTTATATTGCGGCTGAAAGCAGCAACATTAATTGTTCATTGTAAATTGTTAATTGTTCATTGTAATACTGCTTTATGGAAAACCTTTTTGCCCTTTTTGATGATTACGTATCCCTTTTCAAAGGCTGAAACAGGAATACTTGCGTAAACGTCGGTTACCTTTTCATCGTCAACTGAAATTCCGCCTTGCTGAATAAGTCGTCTGCCCTCTCCGTTTGACGGAATGAGCGAGCATTTTTTGAGCAAGTCGAGGATTGCGATTGCACCGTCTGTAAAGTCACCCTCGGAAAGCTCGGTTGACGGCATATTGTCTGTATCGGTCTTACTTCCGAAAAGTGCTCTTGCGGCTTCCTGAGCCTTGTCAGCCTCTTCCTTGCCGTGAACAAGCTCTGTAAGCTCATATGCGAGGACTTCTTTTGCCTTGTTTATCTCACTGCCCTCAAGCTTTGCAAGCTCGTCAATCTGCTCAAGCGGCAGGAATGTGAGCATTTTAAGGCACTTTACAACGTCGCCGTCGTCAACGTTTCTCCAGTACTGGTAGAAATTATAGGGGCTTGTCTTATCGGGTGAAAGCCATACTGCGCCCGACTGAGTTTTGCCCATCTTCTTACCCTCGGAATTGAGCAGAAGATTGATTGTCATAGCGTATGCATCCTTGCCGAGCTTACGTCTGATAAGCTCTGTACCGCCGAGCATATTGCTCCACTGGTCGTCACCGCCAAACTGCATATTACAGCCGTATCTCTGATAGAGAGCGTAGAAATCGTACGACTGCATAATCATATAGTTAAACTCAAGGAAGCTTAAGCCCTTTTCCATTCTCTGCTTGTAGCACTCAGCTGTCAGCATTCTGTTTACGCTGAAATGTGCGCCTACGTCACGCAGAACGTCAACGTAGTTGAGGTCAAGCAGCCAGTCTGCGTTATTTACAAGCAATGCTTTATCGTCGGAAAAGTCGATAAAACGGCTCATCTGCTTTTTAAAGCACTCAACATTGTGCTCAATTGTTTCCTTTGTCATCATCTGGCGCATATCGGTTCTGCCCGAGGGGTCGCCTATCATTGCAGTACCGCCGCCGATAAGTGCAATCGGCTTGTTGCCTGCCATCTGAAGTCTTTTCATAAGGCAGAGTGCCATAAAGTGACCAACGTGCAGGCTGTCTGCTGTCGGGTCAAATCCGATGTAAAACACTGCCTTTCCGCTGTTTACAAGCTCTCTGATTTCCTCCTCGTCGGTTACCTGAGCAATAAGTCCTCTTGCAACGAGTTCTTCATATACTCCCATTTTCAACAAATCCTTTCATTTTCTAATGATAATAGTATATTATTAATTCAGGACAAGGTCAAGTAAAATATATTTACGTTGTATGCTGTTACTTCTTGTTTTTTCGTCTGTATTTTGCAAACTTGTCCTTGCCGTTTTTCTTTTTGCCGTTATTTTTAGCGCTGTCTTTTCTATAACCGCCTGCGGTTTGTCCTGCAAGCGGAGTTACAAGGCACTTTTTGTCATTGCCGATTAAGTCCCTGCGGCCTGCTTTTATTAAAGCCTTGATTACAAGCGGCTTGTTTTCGGGAATAAAATACTGCAAAAGCGCCCTCTGCATTGCTTTTTCGTTCTCCGACTTCGGAACATACACATCTTTAAGCGTGTACGGGTCAAGCTCTGTGTAGAACATAGCCGTTGAAATTGTGCCGGGTGTGGGATAAAAATCCTGAACCTGCTTGGGGTGGATTCCCTCACGCTTGCAGAAAAGCGCAAGCTCTACTGCATCCTTCAGCGTTGAGCCGGGATGCGAACTCATAAGATACGGCACAACGTACTGGTCCTTGTTCGCCTTGTCGGTGAGTGAATAAAACTTATCGCAGAATTTTTTGTACGCCTCAATGTGCGGCTTGCCCATTCTGTCAAGCACAGCCGCCGAACAATGCTCGGGCGCAACACGAAGCTGACCGCTAATGTGGTACTTTACAAGCTCACGGAAAAATTCGTCGCTTTCGTCCTCAATGAGGTAGTCAAAGCGGATTCCGCTGCGGATAAATACCTTTTTTATACCGTCAAGGTTACGGAGCTTTCGCAGAATGTCAAGATATTCGGTGTGTGACACCTGCATATTCGGACATGACTTGGGTGCAAGACAACGCCTGTCCTTGCAGAGTCCGTACTTTTTCTGCTTTTCGCAGGACGGAAGCCTGAAATTTGCCGTAGGACCGCCTACGTCGCTTATATATCCCTTGAACCTCGGATTATCAACAAAGCTTTTCGCTTCATTGATTATGCTTTCCTCGCTCCTCACCGTCACCGCACGTCCCTGATGAAACGCAAGCGAGCAGAAATTGCATGCACCGAAACAGCCTCGGTTGTGGGTAATTGAGAACTGCACCTCTTCAATTCCCGGAACACCACCGAGCTTTTCGTAGCATTTCGGATACCAACGCTCATAGGGCAGTGAATATATATAGTCAAGCTGTTTTGTATCAAGCGGCGGCATCGGCGGATTCTGAACAAGAATATAGTCACCGTGGCGCTGAATCAGCGTTTTTCCACGCACTGCGTCGGCTTCTTCAAGCTCTTTTCGGGCGGCTGTTGCGTAGTCACGCTTGTTTTCCTTAACACGCTCATAGCTTGGCAGTTCGACAACCGACTTCGGAACGTAGTCCTGTGTTCCTACCTTGTAGCAGATTCCACGTATGTCGTAAAGCGACTCAACAGGAAATCCGTCGGCAAGGCGTTTTGCAATTTCAATTGTCTGGAGTTCTCCCATTCCGTAGGAAATTATGTCAGCCTTGCTGTCGAAAAGCACCGACGGCATAACCTCGTCACGCCAGTAATCGTAGTGGGCGAATCTTCGCAGAGAAGCTTCAAGTCCGCCGATTATAATCGGTAAATCGGGATAGAGTCTTCGCAGGATATTTGAATAGACTGTAACGGCTCTGTCGGGGCGTTTTCCGTTTTTGCCGCCTGCTGTGTAGGCGTCGTCACTGCGCTTGCGCTTTGCAACAGTGTAGTGGGCAACCATACTGTCGATATTGCCTGCGGAAACGAAAAAACCGAGCCTTGGCTTGCCAAACTGCGTAAAATCGGAGTCACTTTTCCAATTTGGCTGGGCAAGAAAAGCTACCCTGTAGCCGCAGTCCTCCAGAAGTCGGGTAATAATGGCGGCACCGAAGGACGGGTGGTCAACGTAGCTGTCACCCGAAACATAGACAAAGTCAACGTAATCCCAGCCGAGCTTATTAACCTCGTCTGCGTTCATCGGTAAAAATGCCATTATTGCCCTCCTTTTTGATTGGTTATTATTTTCAGCAATAAAATACTGACGTAGGGACACGGCGTGCCGTGTCCACACAAAAATTGTCACACAATTTTTGTGAAAGGGATGTCTGGGAAGCCGTCCCCTACAAAAAGGTTTATTTGTTACTGTAATTCTGATTTAATCGGAAATAATTGACTGTTACTGCGGACACGGCACGCCGTGTCCCTACGAATTATAAATCAATCCTAACGATTTTGTAATGCGTTTCTTCTTTCAAGCCACTCGTTGTACGTCATAAGCACATCACGCGGCTTTGAGCCCTGATGAGGTCCGACTACGCCAAGCTGTTCCATATCGTCAATCATTCGTCCTGCTCTTGCGTAGCCCACCTTTAGTCTGCGCTGAATAAGCGAAGTTGAAGCCTGTCCTGCCTCAATTACGCACTTGATAGCCTCGTCCATTTTTGAGTCAACGTCAAGTCCGTCGTCATCCGACGAGCTGTCGCTCTGCTTTTTGCCTGTGGCAATCTCCTCGGCGGCAATGCGCTTGATTTTTTCTTCAATATCGGCGTTATACTGAGCAGAGTAAGACTTCTTGATATAGTTAGTTACGCCCTCAATCTCTTCGTCGGAAGCGTAACAACCCTGAACTCGCATAGGCTTTGGTGCTCCTACAGGTGCAAAGAGCATATCGCCCTTACCGATAAGCTTTTCACCTCCGCCTGTATCGAGGATTGTTCTTGAGTCCATATTAGAGCTTACCTTAAGCGAAATACGGCTCGGCACGTTTGCCTTGATAAGTCCCGTAATTACGTTTACGGTCGGTCGCTGAGTTGCAAGAATAAGGTGCATACCTGCCGCACGTGCCATCTGTGCCAGTCGGCAGATTGAGTCCTCAACCTCGCTCGGAGCAGCCATCATAAGGTCGGCAAGCTCGTCTATTGCGATTACAACTCTGCTCATTTTTTCCTTTGCAACAGGCAGTCCGTTAATTTCAAGAACAGGCTGCTGAATTTCTCCGTTTTCGTCTTCAACGGGCGGATTTTTTGAAATATAGTCAAGATTTTTTTCAATCAGAGTATTATAGGAATCAATGTCCTTGCAGTCGTACTCAGAGAAAATTTTGTATCTCTGGAGCATTTCGTTTACTGCCCACGCAAGTGCGCCAGCGGCTTTCTTAGCGTCCGAAACAACGGGAACAAGCAGATGCGGAATTCCCTTGTACTTTGAAAACTCAACCATCTTCGGGTCGATAAGCAACAGCTTCACCTCATCGGGCGTTGCCTTGAAAAGAATACTCATAAGGATTGAGTTTACGCACACCGATTTACCCGAACCGGTAGTACCTGCAATCAGCAAATGCGGCATTTTTGCAAGGTCGGTAACAACGATTTCTCCCGAAATATCCCGTCCTAAAACTGTGGTAAGCTTGCTCTTTGCGTTTCTGAATTTATCGGAGTCTATAAGCTCACGCATTGAAACCATACTTACAACCTTGTTAGGAACTTCGATTCCAACAGCGGCTTTGCCGGGAATAGGCGCTTCTATACGCACACCGTTTGCGGCAAGGTTAAGCGCAATATCATCGGAGAGATTTGTGATTTTGCTGATTTTTACACCCGGAGCAGGCTGTAGCTCATAACGTGTGACCGAGGGACCTCGGCAGATGTTAGTTATTGTTGCGTTTACGCCAAAGCTCTGGAGCGTTTCGATAAGCTTTTTGGAGTTATTCTGAAGCTCCTCCATTGCGTTTCTGTCGTTATTGTTTGTGTTTGGCTTTAAAAGCTGAACGGGCGGATAGTGGTAAATCTTCTCCTCCTTTACTTCTTCTGAAGAATTATCAGGCTTGTATCCGACATTGTCAAATTCAGATTTTTCTTCTGACTTACTATTCTTTGCTTTTCTTTCATTTTCAATGGGTACGGTTTCGGGGTCAGCCTGTTTTGCACCGTCTGTCATATGATTTGAGGCTTTTCCCTGTGAAATATCCTCAGCAATATCGGCAACCGTTGTATCAGCATCCTCACCGAGAGGTTTGCTTGCTCGGTTGATAATATTTATCAAGTCTTCGGACAAATCCTTATCAGCGGCGTTCTGCTCGTTTGTGTCAACATAATCAATGTCAATTCCGCTTTTTACTTTGTGTTTATCCTTTTTCTTCTTTGTTTTCGGGTCGTCAAGAGGAATGTCTATGCCGTCTGAAACGTGAGTATCGGCAATATACATAGGTACTTCGCTGCTGCCGGTCTGCTGATTTTCACGCTCAGCTTCTTTGCGTGCCTTTCTCTCACGAGCGTGCTTTTCGCCTGCCTCACGAACATGGCTAACCGTTCTTGACGCCGCAGCCGCCATATCCTTTACGGAAATATTTGCTATGATAAACACAAGCATAACGATTGCAACAATGCACACGCAAAGCGCCGCAACCTCGCCGCAAAGAAGAGTAAGCGGATATCCGAGAATTCCGCCCATAAGTCCGCATCCGAAGGTCATATAGACGCTTGTATCGGCTGACTGAATATACAGCTTGCCAAGACAGGCAAAGAAATTCACGTTGTTGAATTCTGCGCCGCCGACAATATAAATCAGCGCACCGACAAGAAGTATAATCATCGAACTGATTATTATTTTTGCCTTGAAATGAGCTACCTGCTTTTCCTTTTCAGTCATAAGGCAGAGGTAAATCATCAGAATCGGAATAAGGAAAATTCCGAATCCGAACACACCGAAGAAAAAGCTTCTTACGGCTGTCCATACATTTTCGCCCTTAATAATTATCATCAAAGCAAAAATTACTGCTATTGCACCGTAGATAATCGCCCTGACTCTGGGGCTTAAACCTTTATGTACGACAGTTTCAGGCATTTTTGCTCTGCTCCTGCCCTTTTGTGTTCTGGCAGGAGTTTTTGATTTTTTATTTTTTCTTGCTGTCTGCTTTTTTGCCGACAATCAAATCACATCCTGTATATGTTTATAAATCACCAATTTAAAGGTGTACCTGTAAAGAGGTTTACGCCTGTATTCATTTCGATAATTGAAATCACTATGAAAGCAATACCTACGATTGCAGTGTAGATTACGAAAATGCTCATTTTGTCGGACTTTAAGAACCACTTGAAAATTACGATTGCAAGATATCCGACAACGGCTGAGGCGATTACGCCAGCGATTATTGCGCCGACTTCTACGTTGATTCCCTCGGGTGACTTTATTGCGTCTATTCCCTCTAAAAGTGCGGCAGCAACAATTGACGGAACGCCGAGAACAAATGTATAGTCAAGAGCCTTTTGCTTGTTGATTCCTCTCATCTCGCCTACTGCAAGGGTTGAGCCCGAGCGTGAAAGTCCGGGAAAAACAGCGGCGGCTACCTGCATAAGACCTACGCATACTGCGTCAAGAATTGTGTAGCTTTCTCTGCCGTTTGAGCTTTTTTTGCCTGCACCTTTCAGGTGCTTGCCGCCCTTTGTTGAATTTCTGCGGTTGCAGATAATTCCGATTGTTAGAAGTGCGCTTGTAACAAGAAGCGAGATTGCCGTTACAAGCAGTATCGGACTTGCAGAAAGAACGTCGGCTAAGTCCTTGATTTTCATATCAGTTCCGGGAATTGGAACAAATAGCAGGAACAACGGAATAAGTCCGATTATGAGCATCATAATGAGATTGCGCTCATAGTTCATCTGACTCCACTTGAACTTGCCTGTAAAAATGTCCTTAAGCATTGAGAAAAATTCTTTGATAAGGCTCCAGATAAGCTTGTAATAGAAAGCAATTACGGCAACAAGCGTTCCCACGTGAAGCATTACGTTGAAGAACAGATTGCCGTCACCGCTTGTACCCAGAATGTGCTGTGTAATTGCAAGGTGCCCGCTGCTTGATACGGGCAGAAACTCGGTAAGTCCCTGAACAATACCCTGAATAATTGCGTCAAGAATTGACATAGTATGTACTCCTTTTAATTTAAAAATTTGATTTACCCTATAACTACGCTTTGAATTAAGGGGTGTTTGATGATATAAACCATTATTTAATTGACAATTAACAATTAAAAATTAACAATTAAGGGTCGCTGCGCTCCAAATTTATAATGTTGCGTGTTGTTTGGAAAGGTTTTTTGCCAAATTAATGTTGATATATTGGGAACGTTTAGTATTTCAGTGTAGGGAACAGTCTTGACTGTTCCGCAAAGTTACCGCTAACCTATAGGTAATCGGAACGGTCAAGACCGTTCCCTACATTTGTAAAAAACACAAAAATTCACGCCTGCGGCAACGCCGCATATGCCGCATATAAATTAATTCGGGCACTATACTTTTAAATTACTCCAACCTGTCCACTCGACCGAAATTCCGAATTACGCATTCCGAATTAAATTATGGTTTATTGCTTTGCTTTACTGCTTTTTGCCCTTGATTTTTTCTTTGGCTCTTTCGGCTCTTTTGACTCCTTAATCATATCGTACAGGGCGTCTATTGCTTCGGAAACCGTGCCTACGCTGTCAATAAGACCTTCTTCAACAGCCTCCTCACCCTCTAAAATTGTGCCGATATCCATAACAAGTTCGCCTGTGTTGAGCACAAGCTCGTTGTAGCGTTCCTTGGTTATGTCGGAATTTTCGGCAACAAAGGTAGTGATTCTGTCCTGCATACGCTGAAAATACTCAAACGTCTGCGGCACTCCGAGAGTAAGCCCCGTTGTGCGGACAGGGTGAACTGTCATTGAGGCACTTTTGGCTATAAAGCTCTTTTTAGCCGCCACTGCAAGAGGAATTCCGATTGAGTGACCTCCTCCGAGCACGATTGAAACAGTCGGCTTTTTCATTCCCGAAATAACCTCGGCAATTGCAAGGCCTGCTTCAACATCTCCTCCGACTGTGTTAAGCAGAATTAAAAGTCCGTCAATCCTCTCGTCCTCCTCAATTGAAACAAGCAGAGGAATGACGTGCTCGTACTTGGTGGTTTTGTTCTGTTGAGGGAGAATATAGTGGCCTTCAATCTGACCGATAATCGTCAGACAATGTATTATGCTATCCTTGTGAGATGTGAGCACCGAGCCTGTTTCACCTATCTGGTCGGTGTGCTCCTCGCTTATGGGACTGTCGTTTTCAAGCTTTTGCGGATTATCGTCGGAATTCGGATTTTTTACAAAGTTATCCCTGTTCTTCTTATCTGACTTATCCGACTTTGAAGATTTCGATTTTTGTGACATAACTGTGCACCTCCGAGAAATATTGTTTCCCGAAAGCTTGCGGTAATTCACAATTAATAAATATATATGCAAAAGCGATATAGAAAATATTATAACATTTCAAGCAATATTTTTCAATCTTTTTATGCTTATATTTCTTAAAAACAATAATTATTTAAAAGAATTATAGTACTATAGAATATAAATAACATAATCGGAGTGATTTTTAATTGACATCTGACATAATTATGGGTATTGTCATTGCGATACTCGTGCTTTTATCGGCGTTTTTTTCTGCTACCGAAACGGCATTTTCGTTTGTAAACAAAATCCGAATTCAGCACAGCGTTGATAACGGCAACAAAAAGGCGAAAAATGCGCTTTATGTTATCGAAAATTTTGACAATGCCCTTACAACAATCCTTATCTGCAACAACATTGTAAACCTGAGCTGTTCGTCAATTGCAACGGTACTTTGCCTTAACCTTTTCGGAGATATGGGCTCGGCAATTGCAACCGGTGCAACTACACTTCTGGTGCTGACATTCGGTGAGGTTATCCCGAAATGCCTTGCAAAGGAGCACTGCGACGCTTTTACACTAAAGACGGCAGGCTTACTGCGTGTGCTTATGTTCATACTCAAGCCGTTTGTATTTGTGTTTTTAAAGCTGAAGTCGCTTGCGCTGAAAATTGCAGGCGGAAGCGAGGACAGCCCGTCAGTTACGGAAAACGAACTGAAATACATTGTTGAAAGCATCGAAGAAGAGGGCGTTCTTGAAGAAAGTGAAAGCGAAATGGTGCGTTCTGCGCTTGACTTTGACGAAAAGACCGCTGAGGAAATCCTCACGCCGAGGGTTGACGTTACTTTCATAAACATAAGCGACAGTCAGGAAAAAATCAAGGATATAATCATAGAAAACAGATATTCACGTATTCCCGTTTACGAGGAAACGGTTGACCATATTGTCGGAATTCTGCATACAAGGGATTATCTTGAGTCGCTTGCAGACGGAAAAGCCCCCGATTTGCGTGACATAATGCAGACGCCGTACTTTGTTTTCAGAACTCAGCAGCTTTCAAAGATTTTGAATGCGTTCAAACGCACGAAAATTCACCTTGCAATCGTCACAGACGAATACGGCGGAACGCTCGGAATCGTTACAATGGAGGACTTACTTGAGGAAATAGTCGGTGAAATCTGGGACGAGGACGAGGAAATCGAGCACAACTACTACAAAATCGGCAAGGGTGAATTCCTTGTAAACGGCGACATTGAGCTTGACGATTTGCTTGCGCTGTTTGATATGGACGAGGACGCAATTGAAAGCGACAGCGTAACGGTCGGCGGGTTTATCCTTGAACACGCAGGAACTATCCCCCACAAGCGCCAGAGCATTGAGGCTGACGGTTTCAGATTCACCGTTATGGAGGTTAAGGACCAACGAATCATCAGAGTTGTAGTCAAAAAGCTTGATACGGAAAGTGAAGAACAAACGGAAGAAAAAACAGAAGAACAGATAATGTAAAACTTTAAAAGATGGGTTGTTATTTGTATTGTCTACAAGTAACAATCCATTTGTTATTTAGCACAAAACATTAAGCAATTTTTCATTAATTTTGCCGCTATTTCAAAAAAAAAAAAATGGTATAATAAAAACAAAGAAATACCTATATCTAAATTTTACAATCAGGAGGAAAACAATATGAAAGCAGTATTCAAAAAAACTTTAGTACCAGTTTTTGCATCCGTTACGGCTATTTCTTTATTCTCTGTCAGCGCAAGCGCAGCAACACCGAAGCTGTATAACTTTAACAATTATACAGGCAATGAAACGGTGTCTGTTGATTTACAGGGTGATTACACAAAGTTTGCAAGACTCGAGGATAAAAACGGAGAGATTGATTCAAAAAACTACACTGTTTCAGGAGATGAACAGAAAACAACCGTTACACTCAAAGAAGATTACCTGAGCAGTCTGGAGAATGGAGAGTACACCTTCAACGGCTATTTTGAAAACATTTTAAATACATATGAATTCACCGCTTTTGAAAATGTAGGAGTATCAATTCCTGCCGGTAACGACTGTGAGTTTTATAATTTAACAGTCGGCGAAACAGAGGTAGACAACGCAAATTATGATATCGAGAAAACATCAGGCGGATTTGTCATCACTGTTAAAAGCGAGTATCTGCAAACCTTGCCCGAGAACACAAGCTTATTTGCACATTACTACAGCGACAGTATGTGCAGTATCACATTGCAGGTAGAAAAGCAGGCGGCAAATCCGGCTACCGGCTCAGAGCCGACAAACAACACATCAACGACAGGCAAGGATACATCGTTAGTTTCTCCGAAAACAGGAGTTAACGACTATGTACCGCAGATAATTAGCGTTATGCTGATATCGGCAGGCGTTTTTACATTATGCATTTTAAGCGGAAAATATAAGAGAAACTAAACTATAAATCGTCGGTGGGATTACAGCAACGTTGACGTAGGGACACGGCGAGCCGTGTCCACACAAAAATTGCAATGCAATTTTTGTGAATGGGACGTGTAGGAAC
>JBJFHX010000025.1:0-23158 GCA_051893995.1 Ruminococcus sp. | reverse complement strand
TATAGACTAATACATTATATAATGTATTAGTCTATATGTAAAGTATAAAAATAAGATATTATCTAATCAATTAATGAGATACGGAGAAATATCTTATGGTAAAATTAAAAGCTGCTGAATTGTTAAGTAAAAAAGGCAAGACAAAGTACTGGCTATATAAGCAAATGGGAATGAGCTATCAGAATTTCAACAAAATGATTAATAATGAAACGAAATCTATTCAGTACAGTAATATTGAGGCTCTTTGTCAGATTCTTGAATGTACTCCTAATGAGCTTTTTGAATTTTCAGATGATGAAGATTAAATTTATAAAATTTTCCTTGATTTTTTTCTTTTAGTATTGTATAATAATCTACGCACTTGCCGGTGTGATGGAATTGGCAGACGTGACGGACTCAAAATCCGTTGATGGCGACATCGTGCGGGTTCGAGTCCCGCCACCGGCACCAAGAAGTTAGCAGATATATCCCAGATTGAGGATATATCTGCTTTTTCTATATATGCAATCATGCTGGCGGGATATTTATTGCCGATTGTGCGATATATGTTTCAGGTTTTATAAATATGACATAAAGAATTTTTCTAACGAATATAAGATTATCTTAATTAACAGAATTATCTTTCATTTTTCTTTTAAATATATTAAAGTTGTGCTTATTTTTGGTAAAATGAAAAAAATCAATGAAAGCTGTGGTTTTATGACTAACAAAAACTTGATTGACCTTGAGGCTATGTCACCCGAGCAGATTGACAAAATCATCAGAAAAGCCAAGAAAATTATGCAGAGCCCTGCTGATTACAGACATGCCTGCGACGGAAAAATTCTTGCAACGCTTTTCTATGAACCGAGCACAAGAACCCAGATGTCTTTTCAGACAGCTATGCTGAAGCTCGGTGGACGTACTATAGGTTTTGACAATCCGATGAATTCTTCGGTTGCAAAAGGCGAAAGTCTGAAAGATACTATTAAAATTATAAGCGGATATGCCGACATAATCGCAATAAGACACCCTATTGAGGGTACGGCTATGGCGTCATCTCTGTATGCCGATGTTCCTGTCATTAACTGCGGTGACGGCGGTCACCTGCACCCTACACAGACATTGACAGATATTGTAACCTTAAGCTGTGAAAAAGGCAGACTTGATAATCTAAAAATCGGTGTTTGCGGTGACTTGTTAAACGGCAGAACTGTTCATTCACTGATTAAAACTCTTGCAAAATATGAAAACAATTCTTTTGTACTTATTTCTACAGAAGAATTATGCGTACCTCTTTATATAATTGATATTCTTGAAAAAAACGGTTGTAAGTATGAAATTTCTCACAGTCTTGCTGATGCAATTACTGACCTTGACGTACTTTATATGACAAGAATTCAGCGTGAACGTTTCAAGACTCCTGAGGAATACGAGGCTCAAAAAAATGTTTTTGTACTCGACAGAGAAAAGCTTGACAGAGCAAAAAAAGATATGATTATTCTTCATCCTCTACCGAGAGTAAATGAAATTACGGTTGACATTGACGATGACCCGAGGGCTCTTTATTTTAAACAGGCTCAATACGGAATGTACGGCAGAATGGCGTTAATCCTTATGCTCTTACAGGACGAAGATTTTACGATTGCAACAAGAGAAACAAAGGTTATTGAACAGAGATGCTCAAATCCAAAGTGCATAACGCAGAATGAAAAGTATCTGCCTAATCTGAGCTATGAAAAGCTTGGAATGACAATGTGCGATTTCTGCGACAAACGAATAGACTGAGGGAAGAAATATGGATAAAAAATCAACAAGGAAAAAGAATATCTTTAATAAGGAAAAAAGTGCTGCAAGCACGGCAATTATTGCCTCTCTCGCCTATATGGTATTAGGCTTTATTATGATGCTGTTTCCCGAATCAATCAGAGATGTGCTTTGCTACACGCTTGGAATTGTGCTGACGGTTTACGGCCTGTTTAATATAATCTCCTTTTTCATAAACAAGGAATTCGGACTGTATTTTGAACTTATTGTTGGAGTACTTGCAACTGCTTTCGGAATATTTACTCTGTTTTCTCCGAGTATAATTGTGAATATCATTTTTGTTACCATTGGAATTATTATAATTATTGACAGCCTTATGGACATAAAACATTCGTTTCAGCTTAAAGCCTTGGGAATGAAGTACTGGTGGATATGCACAGCTGTTTCTGTTTCAGTAATAATTCTCGGTTTATGTACAATATTCTTCCCGAGCTTTTTCGGTGAATTTTTAATTTTCCTTTTAGGAATTATAATGATTTATGAGGGCATTTCAGGACTTTCAATAATCGGATTGTTCAGTCATTATTCTAAAAAACGCAAAGACAATAAAATGATTGACGTTGATGCAACCGATGTATATTAATAATTTAATTCTGATTCAGAAAAATCACTCTGTTTTTCAGGGTGATTTTTATTTTATTTTAAAATACCATTGACTAAATTTTACTAATTTTTTATACTATTATAGAAAGGAGTTTTTAACGTGAAAAAATTATTCAAAAGAACGCTGTCTGTTGCGTTATCGGCTTTGATGGCTTTTTCGGCACTTTCATTTTCAACTTCAGCCGCCGAAACCGAGTCAGTGCAGACAAGCGCATCAACAACACAATCAAATCCGTACGGACTTACGGAAAAAATCAGCGACGGTGTAATACTCCACGCTTGGTGCTGGAGTTTTAACACAATCAAGGAAAATCTTCCTAAAATTGCCGAGGCAGGTTATACGTCTGTTCAGACCTCACCGATTAACGAATGTAAGGTCGGCGACAACGGAGGTATGGAGCTTATGGGCAACGGCAAATGGTACTACCACTATCAGCCTACCCTCTACACCATCGGAAACTATCAGCTTGGAACGCTTGAAGAATTCAAGTCACTTTGCAGTGAAGCTAAAGAATACGGAATACATATTATTGTTGACGTTGTTGCAAACCACTGTTCAAGCGACTACAATGCAATTTCTTCAACAATCAAGAACATTGAGGGTGGTGCTTTCCACGATTCTTTCGGAATCGGGGACTACAACAACCGCTATCAGTGCACACAGGGCGAACTGCTCAACTTAAAAGACCTCAATACTCAGAACAAAAATGTTCAGAATATGATTCTTGACTACCTCAAAAGCTGTGTAAGTGCAGGTGCAAGCGGCTTCAGATATGACGCCGCAAAACACATTGAGTTGCCAGATGAAGAGCCTGAAAACGGTAAGGACTTTTCAAGTGACTTCTGGCCTACAATCCTTGACAATGGTTCTGAGTTTCAGTACGGTGAAATTTTGCAGGATACAGGCAGTCGTACTGCTGACTACGCTGAATATATGAGCGTTACGGCTTCATCATACGGCAGTGTAATCAGAAGTGCTGCGAAAAACGACAGTTTTAACGCTGAAAATCTTGTTGACTACCGTTCTGACGGTGCACCTAACGACAAGCTTGTAACGTGGGTTGAATCTCACGATAACTACACAGGTGACGGCACATGGTCAGAGCTTGATAACCTTGACATCAGACAGGCGTGGGCTGTAATTGCTGCAAGAGGAGAAACTACTCCCCTGTTTTTCAGCCGTCCTGACGGAAGCAGTACTAAAAATCAGTGGGGCAACAACAAAATCGGTGAAGCAGGTGACGATAACTTCTGTCATCCCGAGGTCGTTGCAGTTAATCAGTTCAGAAATGCAATGGTAGGTCTTCCCGACAGTCTTTCAAATCCGACAGGCGACAACAGTCTGCTTATGATTGAAAGAGGAAGTGCAGGCGCAGTAATTATCAACGCATCTGACAAAGATGTCGTGCTTGACTGTTCAACAGATGTTTCAGACGGAACATACACCGATGAAGCATATGGCGGTATGTTTGACGTGACCGACGGTAAATTAAGCGGTACTGTAAAGGCAAATTCTATTGCAGTAATCTACAACAGCACACTTGTAAAACAGCCTGTTGTATCACTTTCAAAGAACGGCGGAGAATTCAGAGGAACTCTAACTCTTACTTTAACTGCAAGAAATACAACTGAAGCTACATATAAAATCGGCAACAGTGCACCAGTTTCTTATGTTTCGGGCGATACAATTACAATCGGAGCTAATATGGCTGAAAACGAAACTGTCGATATTGTTCTCTTTGGTAAGAACAGTGAGGGTGACACTGTAACAAAGACGTACACCTTTAAGAAGCTTGCGACTCCGTATATTGATGGTGAAACTACTGTTTACTTTGACAACAGCAAGTACAACTGGGATAAGGTAAACGTTTACGCTTATTATCGTGACGGCAGTGGAAAAGTTATCAACAACGGCGACTGGCCCGGTACTGAAATGACTGACCTCGGCGGTGATATGTTCGGCTACGTTGTAAATCCCGACTGGGATTATTCAACTGCTTTCATCATTTTCAATAACGGCAGCGGTACGCAGTATCCGTCAGAAGTTGGATATGAAATCAAAAAAGGCGAAAGCAAAATATTCAACGGAAGCGGACTTGATGACTATGTGATTGTTGTTCCGACAAGACTTAAGGGCGACGTTAACAATGACGGAATTGTTAACATAAGCGACGCAACCTGTATTCAGAAATTTACTGCTGAAATTAAAAATTCAGACGGTAAGCCGTTTATTGACGTCAACAATGCAGAAGATTTTAACGCAAGCGACGTTAACGGGGACAACGTCATTGACGTTAAGGACGCAACCGAAATACAGAAAATGATTGCGGCATAAATGATAATTTAACAGCATACAGTAACAGCCTGCTTTGAGTTAAAGCAGGCTGTTTTACTACAGTTTAATGTATTCGCCGAGATGAACAGAGCAGATTATACATTCTGAAACAGTCATTTCTGTCGACTGTTCCATAGCAAGTCTGTAGAGTTCAAGTTGTTTTTGGTAAAGTACTGAAAGCTTTGAAACGTCTTTTACCCTATCGGTTTTGTAATCGACAATTACAAGCTTACCGTTTTCTTCAAAAGCTACGTCAACTGCGCCCTGAACTATTATTTCAGCGTCTGTATCAACGCTTTCAAATTCATCAAACACCTGTGACGGCTTAAGCTTTGCGCTGAATTGCTCCTCACGGAATACAAGCGGTGAGCTGATTATGCGCTGTACAAGCTCTGAACTCAGGAGATTTTTCATTTTTTCTCTATCTATAAGCTCAGTTTGCTCGTCTGTCAGCAGACCGAGCTTTTTAAGTCTTTCAACTTCACTGTCAAAACTTTCTTTTGCATTCGAAAAATCGCAAAACTGCAAGAACTTATGATGAGCCGTTCCTCTGTCAACTGCGGCAGCAGTTTCTTTGTTGAGGAATGACGGTTTCATAAGGACTTTTTCAAAATAATCACTCTCGCTGTGAGAAATCTGCGAAGCACTCACCTTTTGCGGCAGATTCATAATGTCTGCATTTTTATATAGGAAGGACAGATTTGCTCTTAACAGCTCGGCATAATCAAACTTATCTGTATTTTTTATACTTACTAATATTTTTTCTGCTTCACTTGAAGAATAATCGGTATTGCCGAAAATCATTTCTTCCCTGTCAATAAATTCAAAATGCCAAGGTGAGGTTTCTGTGTACGGTACAGGCTCGGCTGACGGATTTATTTTCATTCTTAAATCATTAAGCGAAGGATGAACAAGTGCACAAAGAAGAAGCCAGTCGGAAATACCCGAGCATCTGACAACCGAATAAGGCTCGATAATATTACCGAACACTATTTTTGAATAGAGGTTTGAAAGATATTTTTCGGCATTCTTCTTTGTACAAACTGTGATAAGCTTTTCCTTTGCCCTTGTCATAGCCACATAGAGCACACGAAGTTCCTCGGCAATTTCATTCTTTGCAATTTCAATTTCAACAGCAAGCCTTGGCAAAGTATTGTAACGGCAAATACCCTCCCGCTTTTTAATGCCTAAGCCGGCAACGCTGTCAATGAGTACGTCACTGCGCAAATCGGTTTTATTAAATTGTTTTGCAGTATCGGCAAGAAAACATACGGGATATTCAAGCCCTTTTGATGCATGAATACTGAGCACTCTTACCCCGTTTAATGAGTCGGAATCTGATGATGCGGCAGGAAGCTGAGTTCCGTTTTCGGTGAGCTTATCAATATAGGAAATAAAATCGGAAAGTGTTTTGTAACCGTTCGATTCAAAACTCCTTGCATAAATTCTAAGAAGGTCAAGATTTCGCATCGGTGCTTCTCCACCCTTGACAGCAGTAGTTATCGCACCAATTGCCGTTGTGTCATAAATTCTGCCGATAAGCTCGTCAACAGAGCAGGTATAGGAATAGTTTTTAAGTTGTTCAAGCTGAGCAAGAAAATCCTTTACTTTAGCGCTTTTAGACGAATATTTTTTAACCGCTGCATAAAGGTTAGAATGACGCTCGTCAGCTCTTATTTGTGAAAGCTCGTCAGGTGTAAAGCCAAAAATCGGACTGCACATAACCGACAAAAGCGGAATATCAAGCGCAGGATTGTCGATAACACGAAGAAGATTTAAAATAACCTTTATTTCCTTTGCTTCAAACGAGTTTTCCTTGTTCTCGCTGAAAGCAGGAATTCCGCGATCAATCAGCGTTTTTACGTAGATTTGTGCAGTGTTCTTTGTACTGCGCAAAATTATGGCAAAATCTCCGTAGGTAGCTTTTCGCTGAGTATCGCCGTCTTTTACCATAAATCCCGGCTTCATCATTGAGTGAATTTTATTTGCAATATAGTGAGCCTCAATCTCTGCCGATTCATAGCCGTCAAATACTGATTTTTCTATTATAGAAATTTCAAAGTCACAATCAGATCTCTCGGGATAGCTCGCACCGACGTTGAGCATTTCATCTTTTGTGTAGTCCATTTGTGCAGACTGCTTTGTCATAAGGTTAGTGAAAATGAAGTTTACCGCATCACAAACCTCTTTTCTGCTTCTGAAATTCTTGTCGAGAATTATAGTTGCAGGATAAGCAGGATTTTCCTCGTCAAACTTGTCATAGGAATTTTTGCGGTCAATGAAAATCTGCGGTTTTGCCTGACGAAAACCGTAAATACTCTGCTTAACGTCACCTACGACAAAAATATTGTTTTCTTCCCTGCTTACGCATTTGAAAATCAAGTCCTGAACATCATTGACATCTTGAAATTCGTCAACTATTACTGCATCATAGCGATTTGAAATTTCATCTGCGGCACAGGTTTTTGTATAACCGTCACCACAAGGCTCAGCCAGTAATTTAACAGTGAGAAGCTCAATATCGGAAAATGAAAGGACATTCTTTTTGCTTTTTAAAGCATTGAATTCTTTTATATATTCACGAACAAGGTCAAACAGAGTACCTACAAGACCGTAGAGTTTTTTCATTTCGGTGAGAACTTCTTCCTCGCTGTTTGCAAAATAAAGCTGAACCGACTTTATTGCCGATTTGACTTCATCTCTGTTATTTGCTACGGCAATCTTTAGCGGATTTTCTTTGTAGCCCTTTGGCGGAGTGAGTCTGTCTGCCGTAAATGAAAAGGCTGATGAACAAATATCATTCCACGAATTCGAGTAGAGCTTTTTCAGAAGATTATTAAGAAAAACAAGGTCATCTTCAATTTTCGGAGCAAAAGACTTTTGAAGTTTTTCATCATTTTCAAGAATTTTAAGCGAGTTTTGCGTAAGATTTATTGCGTGGTGAACTGTTAATTTTGTGTATTCAATTATGATTTTGCCCCATATTGAATCAGCAACTGAGGTTTCACTGTAATTTGAAAGCATATTTTCAAGCCACTTTTCGGGAAACGGCTGTGTTGAAAGGAACGTACTGATTTTAAGCACTGTATCACGAAGATTTACATCTCCGCCCTTGCTTGAAAAAGCGTCAAGCAACGCAATAAATTCATCACTATCGGAAGAGTAAAAGGTATTGAAAGCATTGTCAAGTGCAGTTTTTCTCAACACGTCGAGCTCGCCCTCGTCGGCAATTCTAAAGTCACGTGATACTCCGAGTGCGTGGAAATATTCACGGACAATCTCCGAGCAAAAGCTGTCAATTGTTGAGATACTTGCTGTATATAAAAGCTGTTTTTGTTTCAGAAGATTCGGATTGTAGGGGTCGTTTTCAAGGAGCTTATTAATTGCTTTTGAAATACGCTCACGCATTTCAGCGGCGGCGGCTCTTGTGAACGTTACAATCAACATTCTGTCAACGTCAATCGGATTATCACTTCTTGTAATAAGATTAATTACCCTTTCAACAAGCACGGCAGTTTTTCCTGAGCCTGCTGCGGCAGAAACAAGCACAGAGCCGTCCGTTGCATAAATTGCGTTCTTCTGTTGGTCTGTCCACTGTCTGCTCATCAACACTCACCTCCGTTCAGAATTTCTTTGTCAATTGCAGAATACACCTCGTCATTTGTAACATCAAAGGTGTTTATTGGCTCACTCATTCTGTATGCGCATACGCTGTCGTAAGGGCAATACTCGCAGGCGTCGTGTGCACCTTTTGCAGGAGAAGCCTGAATGTTTCCCTGATAAAGCTCTTTTCCCATTGAAAGAACAGTGTTTTCAAGCTTTTTAAAGATTTTTCCGAACTGTTCAAGATTTGCAATACTGCGTTCTGAAACTGCTGTATCAAGCTTGATTTTAACAGGAATATACTTGCCCGACTCCGACTTATCCATTCCCTTTATTACTCTGACATCGTCAAGGAGAAGTCCGTTCATTTTAAGCGTCTTGTCAATTTCAGAATTGATTTTATCATCGGAAAGCTCCGTATCGGCAGAAACAACAGGGACAGTTGCAGGCATATAGAGTATTCCGGCAGGTGTGATTTCTCCGTATTTTGCACTTCCGTTGAGCCTGATTGAATAGAGATAAAGGAGCATCTGAAGATTGAGTCCGTAGAGAATATCGGAAAGCTTGAATTTCTTTGTGCCTGTTTTATAGTCGATAATGCGGAGATACTTTTCACCGTCTTTTTCCATAACGTCAACACGGTCAACGTATCCGCAGACGGCTATGTTATGACCGTCGGGCAATTTTACAGTATACGAGGGAATGTCCTCACCGATTCTCAGCTCACAGTCTGCAACGTCAAAATCGCTCTGAGAAAGCTCTAAAACAATATGCTTTAAAAGAATAAAGGCGTTATCTGAAAGAACCTTAAGATTATAAAGAAAGGATTTTGTTCTGCTTTCTGCTCCTCCGAAATACTGCTCGGTATATTCCGAAAGTACATTACCGATATATTCTCTCAAATCATCATCGGACATCACTGAATATTCGGACTTATTATAGTGACTGAAAAACTTTTCAAGAATGTAATGTACAAGTGTTCCATACTCCATAGGATTGATTTCTGCCCTGCGGCGTTCTTTGATATTGAGTCCGTAGTTACAGAAATAAGCAAATCTGCAAAGGCTGAACTTTTCAATTTGCGATGCGGAAATTCTCAGCTCATTACCAAAAAGCTTTTCTGCATTTTCTGGATTTTCAATTTTAAAGGGCGAATTTTTAATTGAACGGTGAACTGCGTTATACTGTGAAGAATAAGTATTGTCTGTTGCGAAAAACTCTCCGAGGGTTTTAAGCTCAGCGTTATTCTGCGAAAGTGAACGTGCATACTCCTCAAAGGCAGGTCTGAGTGCGTACATTGAGTCTTTCTTTCCGTTAAAGTCTGCCTTGTCGTGCATTACAATATTTGGAAAAGCTTTTCTGATTTCTTCAAAAATTACAGACGGATTGTACGGATTGCCGAGCAAGTCGGCAGAAGGATAGGTTACAAAAAGCTTTTCCGACGGAGAAGTCATACAGCTGTACGCCAAAAAGGTTTCAAGATTAGCAAGGTCTGAAAAATCCTCGGAAAGCTTTAAGTCATTGAGCGACAGCATTTTAAGCTCAAATGACGAGAAAACTCCCGAACAATGCGGAACAGCAGGAAATTCTCCGTCAACACATCCGATAAGAAAAGTTACCTTTTGCTTTGAAATTCTGACACGCTGTGCAGTTGTTATTGTGACGCTGTCTATTGTCTGCGGAATCTGCATAAGCTCAATTGAAGAAATCTGAATTGAGAGAAGTTCATAATATCGTTTTTGCGATACAGGCGTATCACCGATTACGGCAACCGTCTTGTCAAAGGCCTGCATCAAAAAGTTCCATACCCTTATCTGCTCTGCACCGAGTCCCTTTTCAACGCCGTTTTCGAGCGTGTCATACAAATCGTTGAGTGCGTCCTGAACCTTTAACCCGGTAAGAAGCTTGTAGAGAAGCTCGGTTATTTCTCTGCCGTTTTTATTTTTTATATCTTCACCGAAATTCAGAAGCGGCTCAACAACAGACTTTCTCACCCTTTCAACTGTTTCAAGATTTTTTTTGTCTTTTTCGGAAAAGGTTGATGAAAAGCCTCTCGGATTCTGCGTAAATTCAGATTTAAATGCTGAATTATTTATGTTCCAGATATATGTATAGTTTTCGAACAGACATATATCCTGCGGAGAATTTATTGTAAGACCTGTTTTGAGCAATGAAATTACGTCGTCACGCTCGAAATTGTCAAGAACAATTCTGAATATTGAATTCACCAGACGTACAACGGGCTTGACCTCAATATCGCTGCGAGCGTCCATAAAATAAGGAATTTCATATTTTTCAAAAACAGTATTTATTATCCCTTGATACGGCTCGGTATCGTGGCAGATTACAGAAATATCGCTGTAAAGGTAATTTTCATCAACAATCATATGCTTAATCTGCCTTGCGACAAACTCGCATTCCTCATATCTGTCGGAGCCTTGATAGAGAATTATATTCTGAGGATTATTTGAATCGGGTGTAATATTGTTTCTGAAAGCCGACTTTTCAAGAAGCTGAAGTTCACCGTTTGAAAACTTTTTATTTTCTGTGAGCTTTACGGGAGTTTTGATGTCAATGCAATCACTTTTTGCAATATTTTTCAGTGTTTTGTATGTAGCTTGTGAGGTTGCAAAAACCTCTTCCCTGCCGTCACTTTCAGGGTCAAGCGTAAGAGCGACAAAAACAGAATCGCTCTGTGACATCATTAGACGCAGAACCTTTAGCTGTTGAGCGGAAAATCCGCTGAATGAATCGACAAATACAGTATATCCGCTAAAAATATTATTCTCCAAGAGAATATTGTGTAATCTTGTAAGGTCGTCAAGCGGGTCAACATAGCTTTGTGAAAGAATAGCATCAAATGTATCAAGAATCAGTCCCGTTTCATACAGCTTTGTTTTCAGCGTTTCATTCTCAACTTTTTTTGAAACCTCGTAAAGAGTATCGGTTGAAATGCTGTTTTTTTTGCAGTCGGACAAAGTCTGAAGCATTATTTCGCTAAGCGACTTTGTATTCTTGGTCTTTAAAAGCTTCAGCTTTTCGGTAAGCTGTTCAAGTGCAATATTCATAATAACAGCACGAGTACCGCTGTCGATTACATTTTGCCGCAGGTTTGAGGTATTTTCAAAAACAAATCTGCAAAGGCGTGAAAATCCGAAAACCTTTATATTCTTTGAAAAACGTGCACCGAGAAGATTTAGAAATGCCTTTTCTGTTTCAAATGTACTCATATCGGGAACAAGCATCAGAATTTTATCATTTCCGCTTTTTGCAAGCTCTGAAATTTTTTCATATATAAATGTTGTTTTTCCCGTTCCGCTTTTTCCTAAAATAAACCGAAGCATAATGCACCTCAAAATTAAAATATAATTTGGATTATGAATATAATATCACAGTCGATGGGGAGAAAATGTCTTATCCGAAATAAGAACAGATTTTTTCAAAAATTTCTACAATTTTAAATTTATATTCGTATTTTTCGTTTTTTACTATGTCATACTGACTGTCATTAAACGTCTCCTTTGCGGCTTCGTCCTTGCTTTCTTCCGATGAAATACAGATTGACGGGTACATTACGCACCACCAGTTATGACCTTCTCCGCTGCCGATTGTGATTCTCAATGCATCATACATTCCCGACGGCAGAGTGTAGCTTTCGTATGTTCTGGTAGTAAAGTACATTTTCGTAATCTGAGCTGTAACCGGATAATCGTAGCCGTTGTCATTGACTTCTTTCTGCGCAGTGTTGCAGATAGACTGGAGATTTTCGGAAATAAGATTCTCAGCTTCTTCCTTTGTCTGTGCACTTTCAAAAAGCGACTGAGTGTACAAAAGGACTTTATCCCTGACTTTAAGCTTTAATTGCTGGTCATAATCTTCATCTGAGTTTGCAAGAATATGAAGTCTGAAAACTTCATCGGAAATTTCTTTACACTCCGTCTGGAAAGGAATCATTGAAAAAAATACAGTAAGTACAAAGGCAATGCAAGCTGATTTGATAAAAAGTTTCATAAAAATAACCTGTCCTCTCTTTTATGTTCGTCAAGAGTATGGACAGGTTTTTGGCAAAATATTCCAAAAGAAATTATTTTTCTGATATAGAATAATTATTCAACCCTGCAACCGTCTTTAATCGGCTTGCAGAGGAATACCTCTTTGTAGGACTGTTTAAGCGTTTCATAGCATTTTTTTGCTTTACGTGATGAGGTGAAAACTGCAAAAACAGCCGAGCCTGAGCCGCTCATTCCTGCTCCTCTTGCCTTGCAGTCAAGCATAATCTTCTTGACTTCGTTGACCTCGGGAATAGAGAGTGCAAGCTCAAAATCGTTGAATATTGTTGTTGTTATAAAAAACATATCACGACTGTAAAGCGCTTTTATCATTTCATCGGTATACGAAGCGTGTGGATTTAAAGCGTCAACCTTTTTATAGGCTTCAGCCGTTGAAACGCTGACAGAATCAGGCTTGCAGATAACAATATCGGAGCAGTTAAAGGAAGGGAGCTTTTTGAGCTTTGTGCCGATTCCCGTTGCAAGCTTTGTTCCGCCGACAAGGCAAAAAGGCACGTCTGCACCGACTCTTTCGCATATTTCGTGCATTTCGGCAGGCTTTAAGCCAGCATCGAAAAGGCGGTTAAGACCAAGTACTACTGCCGCACCGTCACTGCTTCCGCCTGCAAGTCCTGCCTGTGTTGGTATTTTTTTGTCAATATCAATATGTACACCCTTTACGTCCATCCGGCAGTAATCAAAAAAGCGATAAGCCGCCTTTGCACAGATATTGCTGTCATCACACGGAACACCCTCGTAGTTGCAGGAAATTGTAACGCTTTCGCTGTCGTTATCCGTAAGAGTGATTGTATCGTACAGTGAAACGGTCTGCATTACAGTTGAAATCTCATGATAGCCGTCGGGACGTTTTCCGAGGACTTCAAGCGAAAGATTTATTTTTGCAGGAGCAAGTACCTTAATTTCCATTGTTTAATTCCTCTAAAAACTCCCTGATACGCTCAAGAGCGATTTTAAGATGCTTGAGTGAATATGAATACGAAACACGCACAAAACCCTCGCCGCTTTCTCCGAAAGCAGTACCAGGGACTACCGCAACGTGCTTGTCCATAATAAGACGAGTGCAGAATTCTTCGGAAGTAAGTCCTGTACTTTTGATGCAAGGGAACACATAAAATGCACCCAAAGGTTCAAAGCAGGAAAGTCCCATTTCATTGAAGCCGTCAACAACAAGCCTTCTTCTCATATCATACTCGTCACGCATTTTGCACACGTCACGGTCACCGTTTTTGAGTGCTTCAATTGCGGCATACTGAGCTGTTGTAGGAGCAGACATTATTCCGTACTGGTGAAGCTTGGTCATCTGTTCAATTATCGGAGTAGGTCCGAGTGCATAACCGAGTCGCCAGCCAGTCATTGCATACGATTTTGAAAAGCCGTTGATTACAATTGTACGCTCGTACATATTATCAAGCGACGCAATTGAAACGTGGCTTTTACCGCCGTATGTAAGTTCCGAATAAATTTCATCGGACAAGACAAGTAAATCGTGTCTGAGAACAACCTCTGCAATTTCTTCAAGATCTTCCCTCTCCATAATTGCACCTGTGGGATTGTTCGGGAAAGGAAGTACGAGAAGCTTTGATTTTGCTGTTATGACTGCTTCAAGGTCCTTAGCCTTTAATCGGAAATTATCTTCATTTTTTGTCTTGATTATAACAGGAGTGCCGCCAGCCATTACTGCAAGAGGTTCGTAGCAGACAAAGGACGGTTCTGGAATTATTACTTCATCACCCTGCTGAACAAGCGTTCTGAATGCAAGGTCAATTGCTTCACTGCCACCGACGGTTACAAGAGTCTGCTCTTTTGCATCATACGGAATACCGAATCTGCGTTCATAGTAATTAGCTATTTCCTGTCTTAATTCCATAAAGCCTCTGTTCGGAGAATACCACGTTTTGCCCTTTTCAAGACTTTTTATGCCTTCGTCACGAATATGCCAGGGAGTCTGGAAGTCAGGTTCCCCGATACTGAGCGATATTACATCGTCCATTTCATTTGCTATATCAAAGAATTTGCGTATTCCCGACGGCTTTACAGTTTTTATGTGGTCGTTTAAATATTTATCGTAATCTATCACAGGATTAAATTCCTCCCGTCGGTGCGGTCGCCAAAGTCGATAAGATTCATTCCTCTGTCTTTGTAGCGGCGCATAATAAAGTGTGTAGCAGTTGAAAGCACTCCGTCAATTGTGGAAAGCTTCTTTGCAACAAACATAGCAATATCCTGCATTGTTTCGCCCCTTACAATCAGCGCAAAATCATACGCTCCCGCCATAAGATAAACCGATTCAACTTCATCAAAAGCCATACAGCGCTCTGCCATTTCATCAAAGCCTGTTTCCTTTTTAGGAGTTACCTTGAGTTCAATCAGTGCTTCAACATCGCCGTCGTCAAGCTCATCACGGTTAACAACTGCCTGATAACCTTTGATGATACCCTTGTTCTCATATTCCTTAATCTGTGCCTTTATGTAATCCTCGGGCTCGCCGAGCATTGTGGCTATTTCACCGGTAGTAAAGCCGGAATTTGTGCTTAAAAGCTGTAACAGTTTATCCATAATTCTTCCTCCTGTTATTTGTATTTTATAATTATACCGCCTGCATTGCAAGCTTGTCAACTGTATTAATCAGATTCGTGCAGATTGAGGTTGCAACGCAGTAAAGCTCATCAGAATCATCTGTAATGTTAAGTTCTAAATAATCAGTGTGCTTTCTCAGCGTTGCAATTACAGAATTGTCAACGTCAATTATGCTGAAATTACCCTTTGCAATTTCACCGTTGATATGCCAGTTATTGCCGTAATAATATCCGAGTATTCCTTTTTGTGAAATAATCATAACAAAGGTGATATGGTGCTTTCCTTCTTTAAAAGCAAAGGTGTGAGTGCCTACAATCGGGATTTTGCGGATTTTCAGCACGGCTTTGCCTGAATTATCTGAAACGATTAATTTTGAAACAGACTTACTCCCCGTAAAAGACGCATTATACTTTTTATTTCCAAACTCGTCAAAAACCGTAAAGCAGGATTTATCGGGAGAAGTATTGCGTTTTATAAAAAGTTTCATACAATCACCGCTGTTATTTTCTGTTGACTGATAAAAATTTAAGCGTTTTCAAGGTTGTCAAGCCACGCCTTTACAGACGCATCGCTCGGCATTCTCCAATCGGAACGAGGCGAAAGAGTAACAGAACCGACCTTTGGTCCGTCCGGCAGACAGGAACGCTTGAACTGCTGACTGAAAAATCTTTTGATAAAGACAGTAAGCCATTTTTTGATTGTTTCTTCGCTGTATTTATCCTTAAAGGAGAGCTTTGCCATATAGTATATTTTACTCGGTGTGTAACCGAAACGTACCAGATAATAGAGGAAAAAGTCGTGAAGCTCATACGGACCTACAACGTCCTCGGTTTTCTGAGCTATCTCGCCGTTTTTATCAGGCGGCAAAAGCTCGGGACTTACGGGAGTGTCGAGAACGTCAAGCAGAACATTCTTAAGTGTTCCTTCTGATTTCTGTGCTTCGTAAGCAGTCAGGTAACGCACGAGAGTTTTGGGAATTGAAGCATTTACTGCGTACATACTCATATGATCGCCGTTGTAGGTTGCCCAGCCGAGAGCAAGCTCGGAAAGGTCGCCTGTTCCGATTACAAGTCCGTTGTACTTGTTTGATAAATCCATAAGAATTTGTGTGCGCTCACGAGCCTGCGAATTTTCATAGGTTATGTCTGTAATGCTTTCATCGTGACCGATGTCCGAAAAATGCTGACGGACTGCAAGAGTAATATTTATTTCTTCAAAGGAAACACCGTATGCCTCGGCAAGCTTTTCTGCATTTGACTTTGTGCGCTTTGTTGTGCCGAAGCAAGGCATAGTTACGGTGTGGATATTCTTTCTGTCGAGTGAGAGCATATCAAAGGCGTGAACGCAGACGATAAGCGCAAGAGTGCTGTCAAGACCGCCCGACAAGCCTAATACTACGTTCTGAATACCGGTATGTGCAAGGCGGGTTGCAAGACCTGTTGCCTGAATTGTGAGGATTTCCTCACAGCGGTTTTCAAGGTCACTTTTGTCAGACGGAACGAATGGTGTACACGGGAATGTGCGTGTTAAAACTGTGTCACGTTTTTTAACATCAAATTCATTGCTTACAAAGTAACAGGAATCATTTGCAGGAGTATAGCCGATATAAGTATTTGTTTTTCTGCGTTCACTCATAAGACGTTCAACGTCAATATCTGCATAGGTAATGCCGTTATTAAAGCGACAGCTTTCGGAAACGATTGTGCCGTTTTCGGCAATTATATTCTGCGCCGAAAAGACCATATCGGTTGTGCTTTCGCCGAAGCCAGCGTCACAATAGACATAGCCGCAGCAGAGCTTTGCACTCTGCATTTTTACAAGGTCACGGCGATACTGTGCTTTGCCGATTAAGTCATCGGAACAGGAAAGGTTGCAGATTATAGCCGCTCCGCTTTGAGCAAGTCTTATTGACGGTGACTCTGCTACCCATAAGTCCTCACAGATTTCAACACCGAATGAAAAATCTTCCATATTACTGCAGATAAAATACTGCGTAGCGGAAATTCCAACCCATTCTTCACCTGCATACGCAATTTCTGTATTGACGTTTTTGCCGCTTGTAAAGTGCCTTACCTCGTAAAATTCACTGTAATTCGGAATATTTACCTTTGGCACTGCGCCGAGGATTTCGCCCCTACAGATTACTACGCCGCAGTTATAAAGTGACTGCTTTACTGCAATGGGAACACCGACAACAAATACTATGTCAAGGTCTTTTGTTTCGTTTTTTATCTTCAGAACAGCTTTTTCAGCCGCCTTAAGTAATGTGCTTTGTAAAAACAAATCCGAGCAGGTGTAGCCCGTTACGCAAAGTTCGGGAAATACCAGAAGAGACGCACCGTTCTGATACGCTTCCTTAACACAGGCTATTATCTGATTTGCATTGTATTCGCAGTCAGCTACTCTGATTTTCGGCGTAGCCGCCGCTGTTTTTACAAAACCATATTTCAAATCTATCATTCCTTATATAAAAATATCCATAGAATATACATTCCTATGGATATTATACCTCATTTTTCAATATTATACAAGTATTACAAAAGCGTTCTCGTAAGACGTTTTTTGTGGAAAAGATACTGCGTTTCGAGCATCGGCTCGAATTTTGCAATGTAACAGCTCATATATCCCATCATCAGCCAGAACCACATAACCATAAACGAAATATCGTACAGAAGTGCTTTCTCAAACATTGCATAAATAAGATATGCAAACAGGAAAGCAAACAGGCAGGGATAAACATCGTTTCGGAAGGTCTTTTTCTGCAAAAACAAATGCTGTGCAGAGTGCTTTGCAAAACGGAATCCGAAAATTCCAAACAGCAGAAATCCTATTATTCCCGTTGAAACGAGAATTGTAAGATAGCCGTTGTGCAAATCACTTTGGTGGTAGGAATAGTTTAGAACTCCATTTGAATATTCCTCGCTGTAAAAGACAATATTTCCGTTTGAAATTCCGATAATCGGTGATATTTTGAACAGATTAATTGATTCTTTCCAGAGTTTGAAACGTCCACTGTCGATATTTTTGTTTTCGTGACCGAAGGTAACGTCTTTTTTCTCCTCTGTCGCATTATTTTCCGTTGATGTTATTCCCGAAGTTATATCGTCATCACCCATAATTACACTGATTATTGAATTTGTTTTTGATAGAACAACGGAAAAACCTGTCTGGCAAATCGTTCTGAGCATCAGCGCAGATGATACTAAAAACGCACCTACTACTACAAGCGCAATTATTTTGTATATTATTTTAGATACGGACAAGCCTGTTTTATCTGCAAAGAAAATGTATATTACATAAACTATTGCATATGCAAGCGCAAGAACGAGCGATGCGTTTGAGTCGCAAAGAATAAGAGAAAAAAGATTTGTAGCAACGCAGGTAAAAATCCAGATTTTGCTCACTCGCGGCTGATTAACGGATTTCATCAGCTTTTCTTTATATAGCATATGACAGCAGACAATCGATACTACCGAAACAAAGCCTAATAGATTCGGGTTGACGTAAACACCTGTAAAGCGATTTTCATAGATTGTAAACTTAATCCAGTACCACTCAAAAGTTATTCCGAACATAAGGCAGAAAATTCCGATTATGTTTGCAACGGTTGTAATATAGACTATAAATCTCGCAATTGAATACAGCTCGCTTCTGAAATCAAAATCAGGCTCGGTATGCATTCCGTAAAACACAAAAAAGCAGACAAGAACATGGAGAAGCATTATAAGGCTGTATAGAATCGTTGCTGAGAAGTTAATTACAATTGACAAAAACGAGAAAATAAGAAAAGCGCCTATCCAGAGTCCGAAACGAAGCTTGAAGAAGGTGTTGTTGATACGCTGATTGTAAATTACAAGACCTACTCCCCATATAAACAGAAAAACAAGCAGGACATATGCGGGAATCTGGAGAAATGCAATGTTGCAGAAGAATAAATCAGCTATGTAGAGCTTTCTGAAAAGCGAAGAGTCCTTTAACTTTTCTTTAACAGCAATCATTTTTTATACCTCATATCAGCAGAAAACCTCTTTTACGGTTTTTAACATAAGCTTTAAATCAGAACGAAATCCAAAATTTTCGGTATACTGTAAATTATATTTCATTTTTTCGGGAAGTATTTTTTCAATATACACCCTGTCAACGTCCTGCTCGGAGCTTAAAAGCTTTTCCTCGTCCTTGTACATAATAGAAGCGAGCGAGGTTATTCCGGCAGGAATAAGAAGAGTTGCGAGATATTCGGGGTTGTATCGGTCAACATATTTGGGCACTTCGGGACGTGTTCCCACAACAGACATACTGCCAGAAAGTACGTTGAAAATCTGCGGAAGCTCATCAAGGCGGTATTTTCTTAAAAATCTGCCGACCTTTGTAACTCTTGAATCGCTGTCGGTAGTAACAAGCGAGCCGATTTTGTCGGCATTTTCAACCATTGTGCGGAATTTAAGTATCTTAAAATTTCTGCCGTAGGTTGTAACACGCACCTGTCTGTAAAAGATGGGTCCTTTTGAGGTCGCCTTGACTGCAACCGCTATAATTAAAATAGGAATAATAAGTATGACAAGCAGTATTACTGAGAATATTAAATCTGTAATGCGCTTTAACACAAGACTGCCCGTTTTTTTACACAAAATATCATAATAGCGTTTTACTTCCTCGCACTGAAACTGCTCTGGAAGCTTATCAAATGATTTCATGCCATATCTCCTCTGAATAAGCATAAATATTGCATTTTACTATGATATTATATATCTTTTTAAAAGCTATTTCAATTATTATTTCAAAATCTTAATAATTTACGGCATAACGTAAAAACCGACGGTATGCAGCCGTCGGTTTTTAGGTAATTTTATGGAGTAATCAAGCACATAGAAAGGAAGTTGTCAGTTAATTAATATAAGATAATCTTTATCTTGTCTATACTATACCACACCCTTTGTTAATTGTCAACACTTTTTTTAAACTTTTTTGAAAAATAATATGTCAATTATTTAATTATCTATAAATCACTAAACCTCTTGACTAAACGCATAAAAAAATGTAAAATTAAATTACCAAGGAGGAATAAACTATGAACAACGAATACAATCCTGACCTTGTCACATTAATCAGTGATGATGGAGAAGAAATTGAATTTGAAATCCTTGACATAATTGAAAACGATGAAGGAAAGTTCTATGTACTCTATCCCTATTACGCCGATCCTGCCGACGCAGTGAATGACCCGGGTGAGTATTATATTTTTGAAGTTCAGGAAATTGACGGCGAAGAAGAGCTTGCTGAAATTGAAGATGATGAAAAGCTTGACAGAATTGCCGCTATCTTTGAAGAAGAATATAACAAAGAGCTTTTTGATGAGGATGAGTAATTTTTTCATTCTTTTAACATAATATAATATTAGGATTTTAATTGACTTTAGTCTTGTTTCCTGCCCGATTCGCGAATGATTTTAAAATAACCCTACAACTCTTAAATCGGGAGCTTGGCTCTTTAAGCGGTGTGCAGACCTCCCGTGTTCGGAAGAAGGGAGCCTGAAGCTTAAAGGCGGGCACCCACCTGCTTTTTCGTAGGCAGGTTATTATTTAAATCATACGGTCGGGTGGGATTTTTATTGTTTATAATTTCCCAGATTTTTCTATAATGCTATTAAAAAACAGGAGTAAAATATATGAATGTTTCAGTTCTCGGATGCGGCAGATGGGGCAGCTGCATTGCCTGGTATCTTGACAAAATCGGTCATAACGTGCTTTCCTGCGGTCTTGCCGACGCCCCTGAGTTTATTCAGCTTGAAAAAACGCATAAAAACGACTACCTGACCTTTCCCGATTCCATTGAAGTATCTTCGGATCTGGAAAAGGCTGTAAACCGAGCAGAAGTTATTGTTATTTCAATTTCTTCTCAGTATCTGCGCTCTTATTTTGAGGATATATCTAAATACAATCTTGACAATAAAAACATTGTGCTTTGTATGAAGGGCGTTGAAGCGTCAACAGGTAAGCGACTGAGCGAGGTTGTAGGAGATTTTGTTGATGAAAGCAAAACTCCGATTGCTGTATGGGTAGGTCCCGGACATCCACAGGACTACGTAAAGGGTATTCCGAACTGTATGGTAATCGACAGCAAAAATCAGGCTGTTAAAGAAAAACTTGTCAACGAATTTACAAGCGAGCTTATTCGTTTTTACCTTGGCACAGACTTAATCGGAAGTGAAATCGGAGCAGCTGCTAAAAATGTTATCGGAATTGCCGCAGGTATGCTTGACGGTCTTAACTACACTTCCCTTAAAGGTGCGCTTATGGCACGAGGCACAAGGGAAATTGCAAGACTTATTAAAGCTCTTGGTGGTAACGAAATGAGTGCATACGGACTTTGCCACCTCGGAGATTACGAGGCTACGCTGTTCTCTCCCTGGAGTCACAACAGAAAATACGGTGAGGACCTTGTAAAGGGCATTAAGTTTGAAAAGCTTGCAGAAGGTGTTATGACTTCAAAGGCATTGTACAAGCTTGGAAGTGACTATGGAGTTGAGCTTCCTATTGTTGAGAGCGTATATGACGTTCTGTTTAATAATGTTGAAGCAAAAGAGGCTTTGGGAAAGCTTTTTGTGCGCTCGGTAAAAAAGGAATTTTAAAGCAACAGCGCACTATTATTATGTGAGTTGTTGTCTTAACAGGCGGAAATGAATATGAAAAGTACAAAAAACACTGCAATCAAAAACAATAAATCAATAAATAAAAATACAAACAGCAAGAACGCCACCGTTAAAACAATCAGCAGACAAAGTACGTTTGAATTTGTAATTGTAAATATAATTTGTCTGTTTTTGTTTGTCGCATTCGGATACATAGCAATTATGAGCTTTTTGCAGACAAGCGTTTTTGACCAGTCTGCTTATTCAAGTGAAAAAATCCTTTATCAAATGGATAATATTGCACTTAACATTTTCTGCACAGCTATTTTTACAGTCTTTGTGTTTAAAATGAAAAAGCACTACGACTTCTTTGCAAAAGTTGATTTGCGCTTTATGGAAGTCGGGCTTGTAATTTACACAATTCTTCTTGGCTTTATATGGATTTTTTCTGTTGCCTCAATTCCTGCTGCTGACAGTCAGAACGTATTTGAAACTGCGACAGGTGCGGCTGTCGGCGACTATTCGTCAATAACAGGTAACGGTGAGTTTTATAACAGTGCATACTACAACGGTCACGCTTATTATAATTTCTATCCATTCCAGCTTGGATTTGTGTTTATAAGCGAGATAACTTACAGAATATTCGGCACATCAAGCTCTATGCCTGTGCAGGTTCTGAATGTAATCTGCGTTGCTGCTGCATATCTTGGCATTACCAAAATTACAAAGTGTGTTTTTAAAAGACGTTCAGTTGAATTTATCACAATTTTACTGCTTGCAGGCTGTTTTCAGCCGATGCTTTTCTGCACTTTCGTTTACGGTAATATAATCGGAATGTGCTGTGCAATATGGGCAAGCTACTTTTTGATAAGGTATTTTCAGACTTCAAAGTACACGCTTCTTATCCCCTGTGCAATACTTCTTGTTCTTGCGACTATGGCAAAGTACAACAATATGATTTACCTTGTTGCGTTTGTAATTATGCTGATAGTGCACACTGTAAGAGAGAAAAAGTGGCAGAGTATTGCATTTGCTCTTGCGCTTTGCGTTGCGACAGTAGGTGTAAATAATCTGATTATTATAAGCTATGAAAGCAGGGCAAACACTGACCTTGCCGATGGTGTATCGCAGACAATGTACCTTGATATGGGCCTTAACGATTCCTATATGGCTCCGGGTTGGTATAACGGACTTGCACTTGAAACGTATAAAAGCAGTAACCTTGATAATAAAATTGCCGACCAGAGAGCCTGGAGCGACATAAAAAACAGATTAAATGTTTTCGGAAGCAATCCCGGATATGCCATTGACTTTTTCGGCAAGAAAATTGTAAGCCAGTGGAACGAGCCGACCTTTGAAAGCATCTGGGTAAGCGAGGTTAAGGCGCACAGTTATAATGTAAACTCAATCGGCAACGGAATGTACAACGGAAGCTTAGGGCAGTTCTTTGAGCTGTATTTCAACCTTTATATTCAAATTCTGTATACCCTGTTTGTAATCGGAATTTACTGTTTGTTCCTCAAACGCAAGACTAAC
>JBJFHX010000024.1:0-5931 GCA_051893995.1 Ruminococcus sp. | reverse complement strand
AATATTTCAACCTGTATTGATTACCTCAAAGAGCTTGGCGTAACAACAGTTCAGATTAACCCCTTCTATGACTTCCAGTCAATCAACGAAATGGGCTCTGATTCACAGTTCAACTGGGGTTATGACCCTCAGAACTACAATGTTCCCGAAGGCTCTTATTCTTCAAACCCCTATGACGGTAACGTAAGAATCAAAGAGTGTAAGTCAATGATTCAGGCTCTTCACAACGCTGGTATTTCAGTAGTTATGGACGTTGTTTACAATCATACATATTCAACTGATTCCTGCTTCCAGTCTACAGTACCTAACTACTACTACAGAATGACAAAGACTGGTGCATTCTCCAACGGTTCAGGCTGCGGCAATGAGTGCGCAACAGAACGTGCAATGTACAGAGATTTTGTTATTCAGTCACTTCTATACTGGGTAAATGAGTACCACGTTGACGGCTTCCGTTTTGACCTTATGGGAATTATGGATGTTGAAACAATGAACTTAGCAAGAGAAGCTCTCGACTCTGTTGATCCAAGAATCACAACATGGGGCGAAGGCTGGTCAGGCGGCGACTCTTCACATCCCACAAACACATGCTCAGGCGAAAAGTTCTATCCTGCTACACAGGCTAACGCTACAAAGCTCAGCGACAGAATCGCTCTCTTTAACGACGCAATCCGTGACGGTATCAAGGGCGGCTGTATGAACATCACAAATCAGGGCTTTGTTCAGGGTGCAAAAACCTATGCTCCTAACATCAGATACGGCGTAAGAGCTAACTCATCAGGCAGATTCAACTGGCTTGCAAGCGCACCCTCACAGTGCGTAACCTATGCAGCATGCCACGATAACGCAACTCTCTATGACCAGATTCTCGGTTCAACAGGACTTGCTAAATACGGTGTACGTGATGCAACAGCAGTTAAGATGAACAAGCTCGGCGGAGCAATTGTATTCGCTTCACAGGGTATTTCATTTATGCTCGCAGGTGAGGAAATGTGCCGTACCAAGGACGGCGACACAAACAGCTACAAGTCAGCTGCTACACTTAATATGCTTAAGTGGCAGAACGTAGTTGATTATGCTGACGTTGTTTCATACTACAAGGGTATGATGCAGATTAAGGCAAACTTCAGTCCTCTTACATGTATGGACAAGTCATATCAGGATGCATTTACATTCAATGACTCACAGAAATCATATTCAAATCAGGTTGCTTATACAATCGCTAACGATACAGAAGGCGAATGGAGTAAGCTTGCTGTAATCTTCAACAGTGCTGATACAGAGGCAGAGGTAACACTCGCTGATACTTCAGTAACAGAATGGGTTGTTATCGCAAATAACGAATCAGCTGGTCTTGACAAGCTCGGCGAGGTTTCAGGCTCAACATTCACAGTTCCCGCATATTCAGCTGTAATTGCTGTTGATAAGGAAAGCTATGAAGCAGCAGGTATCCACTCTGATATGGGTAAGGTTATTGTAAACTACGTTTACGAGTCAGACGATGAAAAGCTTGACGATTCTGTAGTTCTTCAGGGCTCAGTAGGCACAGGCTATCAGACTTCACCCAGTGCAGCAATTTCCGATACATATGAAATTTCTAATATTGAAGGTGACGTTACTGGTAAATTCGGTGAAACACCTACTGAAGTAACATATTACTACAAGGACTATGTTCCCGAGTCAATCCTTAATGCAGACTTCAACGGTGACGGCAACGTAAACATTATGGACGTTACTGCAATGCAGAAGTATTTTGTAGGCGACTTACAGCTTTCTGATGAAAAGGTTGAAGGTCTTGACCTCAACTATGATGATGCTGCTAACGTAGCTGACTGCACAATGCTTTCAAAACAGCTTGCAGGCTTCCGTGTAGCAGAGGGTAAGGTGGTAGTAAATCACTACTACACAGATGCTGACGGAAATCAGCAGCAGCTTACTGCTTCCGAAGAAATTGTCGGCCGTGTTGGTTCTGACTATTCAACCGAGGACTTCAAGGTTGTAGGTTATGCAGCTGATTCTGAAAACTATCCTGCAAAGGCTGCCGGAAAGATTCCTTACGGTGCAACTCTCGAAGTTAACTACAACTACATCGCATCAAGCCTTGACATCAACCTCCACTTCAAGCACAGCGGCTCACTCACATGGGCACCCACACTCTGGATTTGGGGTTCTGACCTTAAGGGCGTTGACAAGTACAACTATACTCCCAATGACTCTGCTGTATGGCCCGGCGTTGCTGCTACAGACGAGGACGGCGACGGTTGGTATGAGTATAACTTCACATACAGAGGCGCAGGTACTTACAACGTAATCGTATCTAACAAGGGTTCGACACAGACAATTGACTATAAGGGCTTTGTTGATAATGAAATGTGGGTTGTAATTGACGACTCCAAGATTTCATCAGGCGAATTCCTTACATTCTACACAGATAACCCCGATACTAATCCCGATGCTCCTATAGCAAAGCAGATTACAATGGGTTAATATCAAACTAAAAATTCAGGGCTGACCTAAAAAGGTCAGCCCGTCTTTTATATGATTAAATTTAATAAAAAAGCAGTACTCAATTTTTAGTACCGCTCTATGTAATATCATTCTATTTATTGTTATTCATTCGGTAGCAAAGCGTCATAAGATTGTCGCTTAAATGTACATTTTCTACTAATGCGTCGCTATATTTTGCGTTAATATCATAATGACTGAAATTCCAGTAATTCTTAATACCAAGACCGTACAGCTTATCAAGAACATTCTCAACACAGACACGTGGAATACATAAAAACGCAGAATCAACGTGATTTTGTTTGCAGAATTCTTCAAGCTCAGTTTCGGATTTTACATAAATGTCATTAAGCTTCTGACCGACTTTCTTTTCGTTGTTGTCAAAACAAGCAATCAGTTCAAATCCGAGCTTTTCAAAATTCATATGCATAGCAACAGCTTTACCGAGGTTACCTGCACCTATCAGAATTGCCTTATAATCGTTGTTAAGTCCCAGAATATTTTTGATTTCGTCCTTAAGCTGGCTTACACTGTAGCCGTAGCCCTGCTGACCGAAACCGCCGAAGCAGTTTAAATCCTGTCGCACCTGCGAAGCCGTCACATTCATAATCTGTGCCAGCTTTGTCGAGGAAATTCTGTCAACTTTCTGGTCGTTAAGTTCTGATAAAAAGCGGTAATATCTTGGCAGACGCCTGATAACCGACATTGAAATACTGTCACTTTTAGACATTACTCACTGTGCTCCTTTGATGAAATAAGTAAAATTAATAGTGGTGCGAACCATGCCGCACTTCTGTTTGATAAATAAAATTATTTATGTTTGTAAGGAACAAACTCTGTGCCGTTCCTTACAAACATTAAATTGCTATTCAGATTAATTAAAGAGAAGCGGCAAGACGCTCTCGTCAATAGCCCTGAGGAATTCTTCGGTGTTAACCTTTGTTTTGTTTTCAAGAGTTGAAATTGCGTAAAGGTCACCTGTCATAATACCGTCCTCAATCGTCTTGATTGTAGCCTCTTCAAGCTTGTCTGCAAAGTTCATAAGCTCGGGGAGCTTGTCAAATTCTCCACGCTTTCTGAGTGCGCCTGTCCATGCAAACAGAGTTGCAACAGAGTTTGTAGAGGTTTCTTCACCCTTAAGATACTTGTAGTAGTGGCGCTGAACAGTACCGTGAGCAGCCTCATACTCGTAAATTCCGTCGGGAGAAACGAGAACGCTTGTCATCATAGCGAGTGAGCCGAATGCAGTAGCAATCATATCACTCATAACGTCGCCGTCGTAGTTCTTGCAAGCCCACATATAACCGCCTTCACTGCGGATTACACGTGCAACAGCATCGTCAATAAGTGTGTAGAAGTACTCAATGCCTGCTTCCTCAAACTTATCCTTGTATTCGTTTTCAAAAACTTCCGCAAAAATATCCTTGAAGCGGTGGTCGTAAGTCTTGCTGATTGTGTCCTTTGTAGCAAACCATACGTCAAGCTTCTGGTCAAGCGCATAGTTAAAGCAGGAACGTGCAAAAGAGGAAATACTCTTGTCAATGTTATGCATACCCTGAATTACACCGTCGGTTGTAAACTTGTGGATAAGGCTTCTTTCCTCAGTGCCATCGGGTTTTGTAACGCAAAGCTCAGCCTTGCTGCCGCCTGTAACACGCATTTCAGTGTTCTTGTATACGTCGCCGTAAGCGTGACGGGCAATGCAGATAGGCTTTTTCCATGTGGGAATGTAGGGAGTAATGCCCTTAACAAGAATCGGACTTCTGAAAACAGTACCGTCAAGAATTGCACGGATTGTACCGTTAGGAGATTTCCACATCTTTTTGAGGTCATACTCGTCCATTCTTGCAGCGTTCGGAGTGATAGTAGCACACTTAACAGCAACGCCGTATTTCTTTGTAGCGTTTGCGCTGTCAACTGTTACCTGGTCGTCAGTCTTGTTTCTGTTTTCAAGACCGAGGTCGTAGTATTCGCTCTTTAAATCAACATAGGGAAGAATGAGAATATCTTTAATCTGCTGCCAGATTATTCTTGTCATTTCGTCGCCGTCCATCTCAACGAGAGGAGTAGTCATTTTAATTTTATCCATATCAGCTGTTCTCCTTTGTATAGTCAAGTAATCCGCCTGCAATGATGATTGCTCTTGTTCTGTCTGAAAGCTCACAGTCAGCTTTGATTGTGTCGCCTGTTGTCTTGTTTACAACAGTAACGTCAGAGCGTGAAGCAATTTCACTCTTTACATTCGGAAGCTCAAGCATATCGCCAAGCTTGATTTTATCGTAGTCTGCGGCATCCTTGAATGTAAGCGGCAGAATACCTGCGTTAATAAGGTTGCTCTTGTGAATACGGGCAAAGCTCTTTACAAGTACAGCCTTAACTCCGAGGAAGAGAGGAGCGAGGGCTGCGTGTTCACGGGATGAACCCTGGCCGTAGTTTTCACCGCCAACAATAATGCTCTTGCCGAGAGTTTTTGCACGTTCAGGGAAGTCCTTGTCGCAAACAGTGAAGCAATGCTCTGAAATTTTCGGAATATTTGAACGGAGCGGAAGAATCTTTGCACCTGCGGGCATAATGTGGTCGGTTGTGATGTTATCGCCGACCTTGAGCGAGCAGGAAGCCTCAATTGAATCGGTAAGAGGACTTGTTTCGGGATATGACTTGATGTTCGGACCTCTTAAAATTTCAACGCTGTCCATTTCCTCAACAGGAGCAGGCTCGATAACCATATTGTCGTTGATGAGGAACTTTTCGGGCATCTCAATTTCAGCAGCAGCACCGAGAGTTCTCGGGTCTGTAAATACGCCGTTGATAGCCGATACTGCGGCAGTTTCGGGAGAAACAAGGTAAATTTGACCGTCGGCTGTACCGCTTCTGCCTTCAAAGTTACGGTTGAAAGTTCTCAGTGAAATACCCTTGCTGTTGGGGGACTGACCCATACCGATGCAGGGACCGCATGCACTTTCAAGAATACGTGCGCCTGCCGCAATCATATCGCCGAGTGCGCCGTTTAAAGCGAGCATATTGAATACCTGCTTACTGCCTGGAGCAATTGCAAGTGAAACGTTGTCAGCAACCTTTTTGCCCTTGAGAATGTGAGCAACTCTCATAAGGTCAAGATAGCTTGAGTTTGTACAGGAACCGATACAAACCTGGTCAATCTTCTGACCTTCAAGCTCTTTAATCGGCTTTACGTTGTCGGGTGAGTGGGGACAAGCTGCAAGAGGTTCAAGCTCAGAAAGATTGATTTCTATAACCTCATCATAAACAGCGTCGTCGTCAGCCTTAAGCTCTGTATAATCCTCCTCACGACCCTGTGCCTTGAGAAATTCTCTTGTTGTTTCATCGGCAGGGAAGATAGAGGTTGTAGCGCCGAGCTCCGCGCCCATATTTGTAATCGTCGCACGTTCGGGAACAGTAAGCGTTGCA
>JBJFHX010000023.1:0-5960 GCA_051893995.1 Ruminococcus sp. | reverse complement strand
AAGGCGGTCAAAAAGCTCGCCCGACGTTTCATTCTCTCCGATTTCTGTTTCTTCGGTCAGAAGAATATCGCCTGTGTCAAGACCTACGTCCATAAGCATTGTGGTGATTCCCGTTACCTTGTCGCCGTTTAGAACAGACTGCTGAATCGGAGCGGCACCTCTGTACTTCGGCAGAAGCGAGCCGTGAATGTTTACGCAGCCGTATTTCGGTGCGTCAAGCACTGCTTTGGGAAGAAGCTTTCCGTAAGCCGCAACCACGATTACATCGGGATTATATTTATTGATAATTTCAAGTGCGTCGCTGTTTTTCATCGAGTCGGGCTGATAGACAGGAATGTTGAGTGACTGTGCGCAAACCTTTACGTCGGGAGGAGTCAGAATCATCTTTCTACCTCTCGGCTTGTCAGGTTGGGTAAATACGGCGCAGACCTCGTGCTCGGAAGATGCAAGAGCCTTAAGTGCAGGAACTGCAAAATCGGGAGTTCCCATATAGATTATTTTCATATATTTTACCTTCTTGCTTTATAGAAACGCATAATACGTTATCTGTTACAAAAATGATTATATTGTTTCTCACCATTGGTTTCCACTGCGGACACGGCACGCCGTGTCCCTACGAATGAAATCAGATGTTCATCTTTTCAATTTCCTTGGGTGTTAACATCCTGATTGCTTTTTCCTTAAAAATTATGCCCTCAAGGTGGTCAAACTCGTGGCAAAAAGCCTTTGCAAGCAAATCTCTGCCCTCAATAGTAAACTCGTTGCCGTTTCTGTCCTGAGCCTTTACCTTTACATAATTCGGACGGCGTGTGTAACCCCACTCGCCCGGGCAGGAAAGACAACCCTCAAGCGTTTCCTGTTCGCCGCTGTAGGCAATAATCTTCGGATTTACAAGCTCAATAACACCCTCGCCTATATCAATGACAACGACTCTGCGGAGTATTCCTACCTGCGGTGCGGCAAGTCCTGCGCCCTGTGCAAGGTGGAGCGTTTCAATCATATCGTCAATTAAGTCGGCAAGCTTGCCGTCAAACTTTTCTACTGTTCTGCATTTTTTTGTGAGGACGCTGTCGCCCTCTTTTACAATTTGTCTGATTGCCATGTGCTTTCCTTTCCTTTGTCAGCAGACAAGCGCATTCATATCTGCATATGCTGTCACGCTGCCAAATTCTTTATTTTTACCGAATTCAATAAGCAGCGTTGAAAGCAGCTTACGGAATTCACGGTTATTTTTGCACTTAATTATTAGTTTATATCTGAATTTATTGCTGACCTTTACGACAAGTGCAGGTGACGGTCCTAAAATCCGCAGAGGAATGTTGGGATAATCGCTTTTTGCAAGGCTGATAAATGAGCTTAAAAATGCATTTGCCGCCTTTAAGGTAAGCGTCTGATTCTCACCCACAAAACCGACTAAGCAGATATCGGCAAACGGCGGATAAAGCATAGCCTTTCTAACACCTATTTCGGTATTGAAGAATGTATCGTAATCCTGCTTTGCCGCCATTGAAATTATGAGATTGTCGGGTGTGTACGACTGGATAACAGCCATTCCTTTGCTGTCGCCCCTGCCGCTTCTTCCCACAACCTGAGTGAGAAGCGAGAACGAACGCTCATAGCTGCGGTAATCGTCAGCGTAAAGCATATGGTCGGTGTTGAGCACCCCGACAAGCGTTACATTGGGGAAATCAAGCCCCTTTGCTACCATCTGCGTACCCACAAGAATATCATATTCGCCTTTTGCAAAAGCGGTTATCATCTTTTCATATGATGATTTTGACGAGGTTGCATCGGTATCCATTCGCAGGATTCTTGCACTCGGGAAAATCTGCGAAATGTCGCTTTCAGCCTTTTGTGTTCCCGTTCCGCCGAAACGCAGTCCTTTGCTATGGCAGGTCGGACATTCGTCGGTACAGGGAATTGAGTAGCCGCAGTAGTGGCACATCATTCTGTTGTTTGCGCTGTGATAAGTAAGCGAGATTGAACAGTTCGGGCAGGTGACGGGTTCTCCGCAGGCACGACAGGTTGCAAAGGTGTTGTGCCCTCTGCGGTTTAAAAGAAGAATCGACTGCTTTCCGTGTTCAAGGTTATAGTTGAGGTTTTCGAGCAACACGTCAGAAAATCCCGTTGTGTTGCCGTTTTGCACCTCAATATTCATATCGGCAGTCACTACCTCGGGCAATACGGCTTTGCCGTAGCGGCTTGAAAGCGTATTGAGGGAATACCTGCCGTTTTTAGCATAATAATAGGTTTCAACGCTCGGAGTTGCCGAGCTTAAAATCAAGAGTGCGTTGTTCTGAGCACATCTGAATTTTGCAATTTCACGGGCGTGGTAGCGTGGAGAACTTTCGGATTTGTAGCTGTACTCCTGCTCCTCGTCCATTATTATAAGTCCGAGGTTATCAAAAGGTGCAAAAACTGCGCTTCGTGTTCCGATTACAATTTTTGCGAGTCCTTTTTTAACTCTTTTGTATTCGTCAAGCCTTTCTCCGAGCGACAATGCACTGTGAAAAACTGCTATTTTATCGCCGAAACGCTGTGAAAACTGCGAAACAAACTGCGGTGTAAGGGAAATTTCGGGTACCATTACAATTATTCCCCTGCCGTCGTTTATTACTCGCTCAATCAGCTTTATAAACACACTTGTTTTGCCTGAGCCTGTCACTCCGTAAAGCAGACTTGTGTGCGGTTTTGAGTCCTTGTACTCGCCGTAAAGCGAGTCGCAGGCTTTTTGCTGTTCGTCGGAGAGGACAATTTCCGGAATTTCGGAATCTGTACTTCGATTTTCAATTCGGAAAACCTCTTCATCATAAAAATGAATCAGTCCTTTTTTGCAGAGTGAGTCAATTACAGAGGAAGAAACTCCCGTAAAGTACATAACCTCTTTTATCGAAACACCGCCTGTCATTTCAATCAAATCATAGACGTTTTTCTGCTTTTCGGTGAGCTTAACTTCGGAAATATCAACATTAGGATTCACAGCCGCCATTTTCGTTGATGCGTCGGAAACCCTGCGGAAAGCTTCGTCTGATTTATAAAGTGCTCCCTTTTCAACAAGCAAATCAAGCACTTGCGTATCGGAATAGCCGAAAGCGTCAAGGATTGTATCGGATTTTACAGGCTTGCGCTTTGAAAAAAGATAGTCGTAAATCCGCTGTTCCTCAGAGCTGAGCCCAAAAGTGTTTTCAACAGGCAAATCGTTTGCACCGTAAACGGTGGTTACTTTGTAGTTGATTCCTGCGGGCAGCATTGTTTTTACCGCATCATAGAGGGTGCAGAAATAGTGCTCCTTCATAAATTCGGCTGTCTTAATCATTTCTTCCGACAGGACTGGCTCACTATCAAGCACGCTGATTACGGATTTCAGTCCGTCGGTGCGTGAATAACTTACCTCAAAAACAACACCCTGTCGTTTTTTGTTGCCCCTGCCGAACGGCACGAGCACACGTGTGCCGACCTTACAGCGGTTTGAAAGCTGTTGCGGTACAAGATAGTCAAACGGCTTATCAAAAGAATAAGCCGTGTTTTCAACTGCAATCCTTGCGACTAAATCAGAGCTCATCTTCGTCAGGCTCTAAAAGGTTGATTTCGTGGTTTTTGATTTCGTCAATTGCGAGAAGAACGGGCTTTTCTTCGGTAACGGTTTTTTCATCTTCAAACTGCTGTGTAATCTGTCTTGCTCTTTTTGATACGCCTACTACAAGTGCGTACTTACTCTGCTTGCCCTCAAATAATTCATCAACATTTACTCTGTGCATAATAATTCTCCTTAAATCTTCTTAAAATATTTATCTCTGCCGTGCAAATCTGCACGGAATTTTAACTTAATGCAGTTATATCCATAAACAGGCTAAAATACAATCTATCGTTGGAATTATTACAATGCTTACGTAGGGACACGGCGTGCCGTGTCCACATAAAAATTGTAATACAATTTTTATGAAATGGGACGTCTGGGAAGCCGTCCCCTACGGAAAAGTTTGTTTTCTCCTATAACAATGATTTAATCGGTAAAGTATTGTAGTCACTGCGGACACGGCACGCCGTGTCCCTACGTCAGTGTTTATCTGTTTTTACATTAAATTCCGAATAGAATTACCATTTAGCTTGCCACAAGTAATAAACATACGTTTATTATGTATCTAACTTTGCTTTTTTGAGAATATCAAGAATCTCGTCAACTGCGTCATCAAGATTGTCGTTAACTACAACGTACCTGTATTTATCCTTACAGCCGATTTCTCTTTTTGCCTGACCAAGACGTTCGAGGATTGTTTCTTCGTCCTCGGTGTTTCTGTCCCTCAGCCTCTTTTCAAGGGTATCCATTGACGGAGGAAGTACAAAAATGCTGAGAATGTCGGGGTACTTCTCCATAATCTGAAGTCCTCCGCAAACCTCGATTTCAAGGAACACGTCATAACCCTGATTGAGCATATCCTCAACCTGCTGTTTCGGTGTGCCGTAGTAGTTTCCGCAATATTCAGCGTATTCAAGGTAGCCGTCTTTTTTAATAAGGCTTTCAAACTGCTCTCTGGTAACAAAGTTATAGTGAACTCCGTCAATCTCGCCTTCTCTTGGAGGACGCGTTGTGTTTGAAACAGAAAGCCTGATGTTTTTATCACGCTTTAAAAGCTCCTGCATTATCGTTCCTTTGCCCACGCCCGACGAGCCGGTGTACAAAACGAGCATTCCCCTTTTTTTACTGTTCATCCTTCTGTTCCTCACTTTCCTCGGTTCTGTTCTGAATTGCCTCGCAGGAAATTGCAGAAAGCACAACGTGGTTGTTGTCGGTAATCAGAACAGACTTGCACTTTCTTCCGCAGGTTGCGTCAATCAGCATTCCGTCAGCCTTTGCCTCCTGAACGATTCGCTTTACGGGAGCGGAAACAGGTGCAACCACTGCAACAAGCTTATCAGAGCTTACAAGATTGCCAAAGCCGATATTGATAAGTTTCATATTTACCCCTTATTTTTTAAAATTTTACTCGATATTCTGTACCTGCTCACGGATTTTTTCAATCTCGCTCTTGATGTCAACTACCTTGTGAGCAAGGACAGCGTCCTGAACCTTTGAGCCGATTGTGTTTGCTTCACGGTTCATTTCCTGAATTATGAAGTCAATTTTTCTGCCGACAGGCTCATTGTACTCAAGGAATTTTTCAAGCTGTGCAAAGTGACTTCTTAATCTTACTGTTTCTTCGGCAACGGCAACCTTATCGGAGAACACCGCAACCTCGGTAAGAACTCTCTGCTCGTCAATCTCAACCTCGTAGTCTTCAAGAGTCTGCTTGATTCTTTCGAGCAAGCGACCCTCGTATTCAGCAACAGTCTGAGGAGAACGCTCCTCAATTTCGCCGACGATTGAGAGAATTGTGTTTGCTCTGCCTAAAATGTCGGTTTTCATCTTCTCGCCCTCGGTTTCACGCATTGCGATGAATGAATCAAGAGCAGTCCTTGCAACCGAAAGTACGTCATTTGTAATCTGTTCCTCGTCCTCGGCAGGCTTATGAACGGTGAATACGTCGGGAAAACGTGAAAGTGACACAACGGTTACGTCGTTTTCAACACCGTAGGTATCGCTGATTTCTTTCATTGCGTTGAGATACCCCGACACGAGCTGATGATTTACCGTAACCTCTGCGGGAGCTTCGTCGTTTGCTCCGACGGTAACGAACATATCGATTTTTCCTCTTGACACTCTTGAATTAACATAGCTTTTCAGCTTATCGTCAAGAAATCCGTAGCCTCTGGGAGTGCGGCAGGAAAATTCAAAGTAACGGTGATTTACGCTTTTGATTTCAACGGTGATTTCTCTGCCGTTGATTTCAGCCTCGCACCGACCGAATCCGGTCATTGACTTAATCATTTTTCATCTTCCTTTCAAAACTTCGTTATATTACTTTTCATATAATAGAGTATTATACCACTATTATAATGTTTTGACAATGGAGTTATTACAA
>JBJFHX010000022.1:0-5975 GCA_051893995.1 Ruminococcus sp. | reverse complement strand
CACGCCGTGTCCGTACGTCAACGTGGCTATTATTACACCGCTAAATTATGGTTTATCGGAACAACTAACAACTAAAAATAAAGTAGAGTTAAAGTAATAATCGAAGAAAAAATTATCAAATTTAAATTAAGGGGATATATTTTGAATTATGAGGATGGGAAAAAGAACGCTTAAAAAGGCGTTTAAGGACAGTCTGCCTATACTTGCGGGGTATCTCGCACTGGGTATAGGCTTTGGCGTACTGCTCCACAGCAAGGGCTACAGCTTCCTCTGGGCTTTGCTTATGAGCTGTACAATCTACGCAGGTGCAGGTCAGTATGCCGCAGTTGACTTACTGAGCAGCGGTGCGTCGCTTATTACAACTGCCGTAATGACGCTGATAATAAACGCACGCCACTTTTTTTACGGCTTTTCACTGCTCGACAAATACAAGGGTACGGGCAAGGCAAAGCCCTATATGATTTTTGCGCTGACGGATGAAACCTACTCGCTTGTCTGCACTGCAAAAATTCCCGAGGGAATTGACGAGAAGAAGTACTACCTGTTTCTTTCTGTGCTCGACCAGCTTTACTGGATTACGGGCTGTACAATCGGCGCACTGCTCGGCACGTTCATTCCGTTTGACAGCACGGGAATTGACTTTGCAATGACGGCGCTGTTTGTTGTAATCTTTGTTGAACAATGGCTGAGCACTAAGGAGCACCTGTCTGCAATTTTAGGTGCGGCTACAACGCTTGTGTGCCTTTTCATTTTCGGTGCTCAGTATTTTATAATTCCGTCAATGGCTTTTATCGCAGTTGAGCTTGTAATTTTCAGAAAAAGATTTGAAAAGAGTCACCCCGACAGCGAAGATAAAGATGCGGAGGTGAGCGACAATGGATAACAACACCGTTCACTCGCTTTTAATCGTAGCAGTTATGGCGGTTTTTACCGCATTAACACGCTTTCTGCCGTTTCTTGCATTCCCCGAGGGGCGTAAACGACCTAAGGTTATTACATATCTCGGAACTGTTCTTCCCTATGCCTTAATCGGTATGCTCGTCATCTACTGCTTCAAAAGCGTTTCGGTTTTCAGCTACCCCTACTGCATACCCGAGCTTTTAGCCGTTGTGCTCGTTGCCGTACTGCACATATGGAAACGCAACACGCTTATCAGCGTATTCGGCGGCGTAATTTTTTATATGGTGCTCGTTCAGTGTGTCTTCTGATTTATAGGAAACTGTTCCGATACAATCGGGCAAAAAGGTTTGGTAATATCAATCTGTCTGCCCGATTTGCGTGTCGGGGCACTCGACTTTTTTGTTGACATAATATAAATTGTATGATATAATTTCGGAAGATTAAGGGAGTAGTCGGCGCAATATGCGTGATTAAGCCAACATACTTGGGCGTGCCCATGGTTTAATTTTAAATGACAAGACTTATCTGTTTTAAGGCAACAGGTAGGTCTTTTTTTGTCCTCTGTTGCTTATGATTGTAATGCAATGGAGGAATTTTTTATGGGATTTATTGAGCTTTTCATTCTTGCGGTCGGACTTTCTATGGACGCCTTTGCTGTTTCAATCTGCAAGGGACTGTCGGTGAGAAGTCTTAAGGTACGTCACGGCTTAATCTGCGGACTGTACTTCGGCGGATTTCAGGCAGGTATGCCGCTTATCGGATATTTTCTCGGCAGGCAGTTTGAGTCGCTTATCACAAGCGTTGACCACTGGATAGCGTTTGTTCTGCTCGGACTTATCGGCGCAAATATGATTAAGGAGTCCTTCGGCAAGCCCGATGAGCTTAACGATTCGTTTGCACCTAAGTCGATGATTCCGCTTGCAGTTGCCACAAGCATTGACGCACTTGCGGTCGGTGTTACGTTTGCGTGCCTGAACGTTGATATTTTCCCTGCAATAAGCTTAATCGGCGTTACGACGTTTGTATTTTCGGCGGTCGGCGTAAAAATCGGCAACGTGTTCGGGGTAAGGTTCAAGTCCAAGGCAGAGCTTATCGGCGGAATCGTGCTTGTTTTGATGGGTGTTAAGATTCTGCTTGAGCATTTAGGCGTTATTAATTTTTAGTATTTGATATTTTCATTTAAGTCGTAGGGACACGGCGTGCCGTGTCCGCACAAAAATTGCATTGCAATTTTGTGATTGGGACGTCTGGGAAGCCGTCCCCTACGATTGTAAATAAAGCGTTTGTGCAATATTGTAGCGAGCGCGCCTCGTCGCTCATACAGGCTATTAAGGAAATGTTTGTATTTTTAAATACAGATTGTGATAATTGTCAAATTGCAAATCAGATGACGTAAAGTAGTATCCTGCGGCTGACATAGATTAATGTCCGACTCCCGAGCTACCGAGTTATATCAAAAACCGACTTTTATAACGAACTAAAAAGAAAAATCCTTGTTTAGGGTTGATTTTTTAAAACAACGGTGTTATAATAGTTACAAATTTGTAAATAACTGTTACCGAGATTGTAATTTTCTCGGGCAAAAAGTTACTAAATGATACTTATTATAATAACCGGAGGTTTTAAAAATGCAGAGAATTAAAAAACTTACTGCAATTATTCTGAGTATTCTTACGCTTTCAAGCGTGTGCGTATTCGGGGGCGCCTTTTCGGCAGGTGCAAGCGGCACCGGCGCAGGACTTGCCGAATGGGCACTCAACGCATATTATGAAGGCTGGTCTTATGTTTACGGCGGCTCTACTCCCGGTGCTGTTGACTGTTCGGGTCTTATCTATTCATACTGCGGCGGCGAACGCTGCGGCGACCCTCAGCTTAACACGGCAACAGAAAGAGGCTCGGTAAGCAACGGTATTCCCAACGTTCACGGTCTCGGACTCTGGCGTCCCGGTCACGTAGGCGTTTATGTAGGCGACGGTATGGAGGTTGACGCAAGAGGCGACGCATACGATATGTGCTACGAAAGCGTTTACGGCTCATACAGCGGCTGGACATACTGGTTCAAGCTTGCGGCTGTAAGCTACCCCACAAACGGCTGGGAAAAGTTCAGCGGTGACTACTACTATTACGAAAACGGCGAGTACATCACCAATACTTCAAGAACAATTGACGGTACTACATATTACTTTGACTCAAAGGGACGTTCAAGCAAAACTCCCTCTGATACGTCAGGCTCATCATCAAGCAGTTCTTCAAATAATTCAGGCTCATCTTCAAATTCTTCATCACAGAGCAAGCCCACCTCGTGGAGAAACGGCTCAACGGGTGAAGAGGTAAAGAAGATTCAGAACCGCCTTGCAGAGCTCGGCTACTACACAGGCGCAGTTGACGGAAGCTTCGGCGACGCAACAGAAAAGGCTTACAGAGCTTTTCAGGAGGCAGCAGGACTTACCGTTGACGGTATAGCAGGCTCAGACCGAGAAGTTCTCTACTCTGACGACGCACCACCGTACGCTCCGAAGACTGAAGAAACAACCGCTCCCGCAGATGAAGAAAAGGACGACGAAAAGAATGCCGAAGATGAAGAAAAGTCGGCAATCGAGTTCAAGAGCGGTGACGAAAGCGACGACGTAAAGGCAATTCAGGGCAAGCTTGCAGAGCTGAAATACTTTGACGTTGACCCCACTGGCTATTACGGCGATTACACTGTTCAGACAGTAATGAACTTCCAGCTTGCAAACGGACTTGAAGCAACAGGTATTATTGACGAAGCTACATACAAATTACTTTTCAGCACTGACGCTGTTGTAAACCCCAATCCTACAGAAAGCACTGACGAACAGTCGGCAACAGTTGCTGTAGAATCAGGTCCCGTTCAGATGCCGCTTACAACAAGCCCTTCTGAGCTGATTATTGCAAACGAGCAGAATCAGAGCTACACAGACACTGCAACCGATGTTGTTAAGAAGACAAACAAGGTTACAAAGAAGGCTCTTTCAAATTCATCATCGGTAATCCCCTCAGCCGCAACGGCAGAGGTCAAGAGAACGGCAAACATCTGGCTTTGGTTTGTGCTGGTAGCCGTAATTCTCGGCGCACTCGCAGTAGTATTTATGCTCCGTGACAGAAAGTCAAACAGATACGCAAAGTACTGCTCAAAGAAGAAAAAGCACGCAAACTTCAAATCAGAGGTAAACACTCGCTGGTAAGCCGAGTACCTCGACAGGTAAAATAAAAATAAAGGTCGGAACATCGTCAAAAAACGGTGTCCCGACCTTTTAGTTTGTAGTATTATTTTTTGAAAGATTTGTTTGTTTAAAAAAGTGTGAAATAACGGCGACGTTTAGTTTTTTAATGTCGCGGCGAACTATTATGTTCGCCATAATGTATAAATTGTTTCACAATTTATACATAAGGACGTCAGGGATGCCGTTCCCTACTGAAAGGTTTATTTACCTCTATAACTACGGTTTAATCGGTAAAGTCGGATAACCACTACGGACACGGCACGCCGTGTCCCTACGGGTGTAAAGGAAACGTTCGTGTAAAACCGTAGCGAGCGACGTCCTCGTCGCTCACAAAAAACGTTACCTATATATCAATTTAAATTTCGGGCATACTTTTTTCAAAACCATCCGACTTTTATAACGGACTAAAAAATATACCTCACTGTAATGGACGCAACATTGTTTTCAAAATGAGTGCCGGTCATTCCATCGTTTTTCTCAACAAGCTTTTTCAGGATATTCATTTTGAGCGTACCGTTGTTGTTTTCTTGTGATTCGTCAAAAAACTGATTATTATCGCACGGAAAACTGATTTTATACAGCATAACGCCCTGCTTACAGTCAGCCGATATTTCAATTATCCTTTCCCTGTCGGAATTTATGTTCTGCAAGCTGAAAAGCGCAATATCAATCGTGTTGTTCAGAAGCACGCATATATCAAAATTATCCTCGGGGAGCTTAAAAAGGCTTCCCGAAAATTTTATTCTAACGTCATTTACGAGCTGTTTCTGTATTTCGGTAAGAATAGCGTCTGCGGTATCGCTGCCCGTATTGTAGAGAATACTGTACGAGCCGATAATTGCTTTGTCACTTCTTTCAACAAGCTCTAATGCATCTTCCGTTTTGCCCTGTTCAAGCAAGGGCTTTATCCACATTGACAGGTTATTGTAATCGTGCCTGAACCGTCTTAGCTGTGCGCCCGACTGCGCTATCGTTTTGCCATATTCACGCTGAATATTAAGCTGTTGTTCAAAAACGCCTGTTTCATACCTGTACAGATTCTTCTTCACCTGATTGTAAATAAGGACAGGAAACGCAATTGTAAAAATCAGCGAAATAAGCATAGCAAGAAATTTTACTACAACTGCGTACTTTACGCCTGAATCAAGCAGAGAAACTATGTAGCTGAAGTTGCCGCCGATAATCAGAAAAAGGTTGAAAAGCAGCACAACAGGCTTTGAAATGTTTTCTATAAAAAACTTCGTCTGCTTTTCCAGAACGGTACATAAAATCAGGAACACTATGCTCACAATCAGCGAGGTTATCATTCCCGTAAATTCAAAAAATGCGCTTTGAGTAATATCTTCTCCGAAAATTGAGAAAATCAGCACAAGGTAAAATGCGACAAACATTATTACCGAGCTAAGCGTGATTGCCGTACCGAATATGTAAAACTTTTTCGGTCCTTTAAGCAGAAACGGCGTGAGCATAAGCCCCCAGAATTCAAGGTTTACGACAATACCGTCCTGCATATCGCCCTTAAGAAACAAAAACGAGACAATCATCAGAAACAGAATCGTCCCCGAAACTGCAAAATAAAGCTTTGCACTCTTTAAATCAAAGAGCCTTTTTGTAAAAAGATACACAATGAGAATTCCCACAACATACTCGACAACGCAGTCGGTAAACGCAACCCCACTCATAAAACCCCTCTTTTTTAGTCCGTATATTTTAAGATTACATCCTTTTATTCAACAAAACAATAATTTGTCGTTGGAATTTATAGCAACGTTGATGTAGGGACACTCACTCCGTGTCCACACAAAAATTGCAACGCAATTTTTGTGAATG
>JBJFHX010000021.1:0-5981 GCA_051893995.1 Ruminococcus sp. | reverse complement strand
TTCATCAAAATACCGTCTTTTTTTCGTTTGAGTTGTGTTATCATTCTTGCAGACAATTTACAGTGTTTTCTTAGAAAAGCAATAGCTTTTTTACCGTCGTATTCATCGGGAACTATAAATTCGAGTTTTTCAGACATATAAATATCTCCAAATAACAAACGCTATTACAAGCTGAATTATTAATATAATAGGTATTCCAAGCATAAACTTTAAATGCCTCGTCTTATGCCTTATTATCAGCATTGTGATGTACATACCTACACTTCCGCCTAAAAATGACAAGAGCAGGAGCGTACTTTCCTTAACACGCCAACGTCTTTTTATTGCGCAACGCTTATCGTAAATTGTAAAAATTACGGCTATAAGATTTATCAATATAAGATATATTGTAAGAATAATTAAAACAGTGTTCATAAAAACTCCGGAGGATGATATTTTGAAAATAAAGAAGCTGATACCGCTGATACTTTCCGTTGCAATATTAATAGGCGTAACTGCCGTAAGCTCTGTAAATAAAGCAAGCACACCCACTGTTTCAAAGACGGTAAGCACAACTGATGAATCAGGCACTTCAACAAAAGACGAAGTAACTAAAACCAACTTTGATGAAATGAGAGGTGTGTGGATTTCGTACATTGAGCTGAGCATGGAAAAAGAAAGCGATAAAAGCGAACAGGCTTTCAGGGATAAATTCGAAACAATTGCAGAAAACAGCAAGGGTTACGGACTGAATACGCTGATTGTTCAGGTGCGCCCGTACGGGGACGCATTATATGAATCGGAATATTACCCTTGGTCACATATTCTTACAGGAACTCAAGGGAAAAATCCGGGTTATGATCCACTGAAAATTATGTGCGAGATAAGCAGAAAATACAATCTGCAAATTCACGCATGGGTTAATCCCTATAGGGTAACGCTCAATGAAACGCCAAAACAGCTTTCAAGCGATAATCCGTATGTCAAAAATGAAAATCTCGGTTTAACTACGGAAAGCGGAACGATTCTTGACCCGTCAAATAAAGAAGCAAGAGAACTGATAATAAACGGTGTTATTGAAATAGTAAAGAACTATGACGTTGACGGTATTCAGTTTGACGACTATTTTTACCCCGAAGATATCGGAGAATGCGACAGCAAAAGCTATGAAAGCTATGTGTCTGAGGTCGGTGAGAATAACAATATGAATATTGACAACTGGAGGCTTGCAAACGTAAATATGCTGATTTGCGAAACTTACAGGGCAATTCACGCTGAAAGCAACGACGTTGTGTTCGGTATTTCTCCGCAGGGTAACATTGATAATAATAAAAAGCTTTATGCAGACGTGAAATCCTGGTGCAATTGCAGAGGATTTGTTGATTACATATGTCCTCAGATTTATTTCAGTACAGAAAATCCAGCTCTTACCTTTGAAGATTCACTTGAAAGCTGGAGTACGCTTGACTATGACAAAAACGTCAAGCTTTATGTCGGACTTGCAGGGTACAAAGCAGGAACAGATGATGATGAAGGCACATGGGCAGAATCAAGCAGTATTCTTGCAGACGAATACAAAATTTTAGAGAGTAACGAAAAAGCAGAGGGATTTATGATTTACAGCTACAACAGCCTTATTTCCGATGAAAGCCGTGAAGAAATGCAGAATTTAAGAAATATGTTACACTAATTCACCCACGCAATAGTCTTTTTCGGCTGAAACAAGCTTAACGTCGGCAATAGCTCCGCAAAGTGAATTATCATCTGACATAACGTGTACAGGAGTGTAATTCTTAGTGTAGCCTTCAAGATAGCCGTGACGCATACGCTCAAAAAGTACGCTTTCAACTCTGCCGACCTGTGAAGTCAGAAACTCGAAGCGGGATTTTTCAACAAGCTCTCCCATAAGAGAAGCTCGTCTGTCCTTTTCTGCAGGGCTTACCTGATTCGGTGCGTCAGCCGCCTTTGTTCCCTTGCGCTGTGAGTACGGAAAAACGTGAACCTTTGCAAATCCGATGCTTTTTACAAACTCCATAGAAGAATTAAAATCTTCTTCGCTTTCGCCTGCAAAACCGACCATAACGTCGGTTGTCATTGAGGCGTTTTCAAATGCATTACGAAGATTTTCTACAATTTGTGCATATTCAGCACTGTCATAGTGACGATTCATATCTTTTAGCGTTTTATCACAGCCGCTTTGCAGTGACAAATGGAACTGAGGACAAAACTTTTCCTGAGCAGCAAGTCGTGAAATTAGCTTATCGTCCATCTGTTCAGGCTCAATTGAACCGAGCCTTACTCTTTCAATTCCGTCAACTGCACAGGCAGTTTCTACTGCATCGGCAAGGTCAAAATCTTCACCAAGTCCGTAAGCAGATAAATTTATTCCGACAAGCACTACCTCTTTATAGCCGTTGAGAGCAATATTTTCAATCTCGGTTTTCAAATCTTCAAGCGGCTTTGAACGTACTCTTCCTCTTGCATACGGAATAATACAGTATGAACAGAAACGGTTACAGCCGTCTTCAATCTTAATAAACGCTCTTGTGTGTTCACCGAGTGAAGAAACCGAAAGATTTTCAAACATTTCATTCTTTGCAGGGTGCTGAGAAATATTTACAAAGCCGTGTTTTTCGGTCAGATACTTTTCGAGTGCAGGAATAAGCTCAGCCCGTTTTGCGTTGCCAAGCACGATATCACAATCCTTGAAATTCTTGCTGTCCTCGGGAAAAGCCTGAGGCATACAGCCGGTAAGTACTATTATTCCGTCAGGATTTGTACGGCGTACTCTGCTGATTATCTTGCGGTTTTTAGCGTCACTTACCGATGTTACCGTACAGCTGTTTATTATTGTAATATCTGCTTTTTCCTTATCTTGTGACAAGGTGTAACCATATTTCAGCAATGCTTCACGCATTGCCTGAGATTCATACTGGTTAACTTTACACCCGAGTGTAACTATATTAAAATTCATCAATGTTTCATCCTTTTTTATACAAATAGTTGAAATTGCAAAAAATCATAAATTATCATTGATTATCATAAAATTTAATGATAAGATATATCAAGAAGATAAATATTTTTGAGGTGATTTCTATGTTCTCTATGCCAATTAGCGCAAAAAACAAAAATGGATTAATTGAAATCTTTGAAACCCTTGCTCACTTCCCGAACCAGCTTATGATGATAAAAAGCGGTGAATATACAGTTGACGCTCACTCGCTTATCGGAGTTTTTTCTATAGATGTTTCACAGCCCATGGAGCTGTTGCTTGAAAATGAGCCTGACGACAGCTTTAAAGAAGCTGTTTCAAAATTTATTCCTGCGCACGCATAATTTACATAGTTTTATTTCATAGTTTTATTTAAAGCCCTATGACGAAAGTCATAGGGCTATTTTTCAGGAATTTTTATCTACAACGTGGAAATTCTTTAAATTTCCGGTTTTTTCGCTTCTTTTGTCAAGTTCTTTCAAAACATCGTCAAGCGGTATCCCCTGCGAAACCATCATAACCATAAGATGATAGATTAAATCGGCAATTTCGTAAACAGTTTCACTGTTATCACCGTTTTTTGCGGCAATTATAGTTTCACTGCATTCTTCACCGACCTTTTTGAGGATTTTATCAATACCTTTATCAAGAAGATAACAGGTGTATGAGCCTTCCTTGGGATTATCACGTCTGTTTTCTACTGTTGCGTACAAAGCTGAAAGAATTTCCTTATCGTTCATAAATAATACCTCTTATTTTAATTTTTTGAAAAAGCACGAATGACTGCCTGTGTGACAAGCGGCACCTGTCTGCTCTACCGTAATAAGCAGTGTATCGTCGTCACAGTCTGCATAAATATCAACAACCTTTTGCAGATGTCCCGAGGTTGCACCCTTGTTCCAAAGCTCCTGTCTGCTTCTTGACCAGAACCATGTGTAGCCTGATTCAAAGGTTTTCTGCATACTTTCCCTGTTCATATATGCTAGCATCAGAACTTCTCCTGTTGACTTTTCCTGAATAACTGCAGGAATAAGCTCTGACTTAACGAAATATTTATCAAAATCCATAATTCACCTTATGAAAATAGTTTTATTTTATTATGTGCTGTATTAACAATTATATTTTTCTTGTCATTTCAAGCGCAAGCTTTAAGTCGAGGTTACCTGAATAGATAGCCTTGCCGCAGATTGCACCGTAAACATCAAGCTCAGCAAGATTTATAATATCCTTTAAGACAGCAACGCCGCCGCTTGCTATGATATTACAGTCAACCTGATGAACCAGATCGTCAAGCTGTTTCAGATTAGGACCTGCAAGAGTACCGTCCTGGTCAATGTCGGTAAATACTATTGTCCTTACTCCGACATCCTCCATACGCTTTGCAAGCTCAATGTAATTTATATCAGAGCTGTCAATCCAGCCCTCTGCCCTGACCATTCCGTCCTTGGCATCAATTCCGACTACGATTTTATCTCCGTAGTTTTTTACTGCATCAACAACGAATTGCGGGTCTTTAACGGCAGCCGAGCCGAGAATTACTTTGTTGATACCCCTTGAAAGGTAATATTCAACGGCTTTCATATCTCTTATACCTCCGCCGACTTCAACGGAAAGTCCCGAAGATTTTGCGACGTCAGCTATTAAGTCAGCGTTTACAAGCTTTGCGTCCTTTGCGCCGTCAAGGTCTACCATATGCATCCACCTTGCACCTGCATCTGCAAAACGCTGTGCGGCAATGTACGGTGACTCGGCAACCTTCTGAACGGTTGAATAATCGCCTTTGAACAGACGGACACAATTGCCGTCTTTTATATCTATAGCAGGTAAAATAATCATTTATAACACTCCTTTAGTGGAAAGAGGTTTGTTTGAAGTGTTCTGCTTTACTGCAATTCTTAATGAATGAGCTAATGCCTTATAGAGCGCCTCGGTAATGTGGTGTGAATTATCTCCGTAAAGAGATTTTAGGTGCAGAGTAATTCCTGCGTTAAAAGCAAAGGCACGCATAAATTCAACGGTCATTGCACAATCGTAATCACCGCATCTGCTCTGCGGAAAATCAGCGTCAAACACAAGGAACGGTCTTCCGCTTATATCAACAGAGGAAAATGCAAGAGCCTCGTCCATCGGAACGTAAAAGCTGCCGAATCTGTCGATTGAGCTTTTATCACCAACAGCTTTTGCAAAAGCTCTGCCGAGTACGATTCCCGTATCCTCTATGGTGTGATGCTCGTCCACATTGAGATCTCCTTTAACAGAAAGCTCAAGTCCGAAACCGCCGTGAGTGGCGAATGAATTTAACATATGGTCAAAGAAGCCGACACCGGTATCAATGGAAATATTACCGCCGTCAAGATTTAAAATAAGCTTTATCTGAGTTTCTTTAGTGTTTCTTTCCTCAATAGCACAGCGCATCGACTCACCTCGAAAAATACTTTTCTATACAGCAAAGAGTTTCATCAACCTCTTTTTCAGTTCCTGCCGAAATACGTATGTAATCTCCCATATATCTTATGACAATGGAGTTACTCTTTAAAAACTCCCAGATAGCTTTGCCTTCGGGAGTTTTTACGAATACAAAGTTTGCACAGCTGTTATAAACCGTCAAACCTGTATATTTTTCGGCAATCTCTACCAGACCATTATACAACTTTTCTCTGCTGCTGACAATTGATTTTTGTCGATTTAATAAATATTCTTTATTTTTGTATATTACAGTGCCGATTGCCTGTGAAATACTGTTTACATTATACGGAGATTTTACCGCTTTAAGCGCTTTTGAAATAGTCTTATTTGCTACAGCAAAGCCGAGTCGGAGTGCCGCTGAGCCGACAGACTTTGAAGCAGTTCTGAATATAATCAGGTTTGAATATTTTTCCGTTTCAGCAATCAGACTCTGATTCCAGAAGTCCATATATGCCTCGTCAAGAATGACAAGAGCACTAACAGAAGTTACAAGTCTGCGAGCCTGTTCTGCTGTTATTCCCTGACCTGTGGGGTTGCAAGGATT
>JBJFHX010000020.1:0-6071 GCA_051893995.1 Ruminococcus sp. | reverse complement strand
CCCGGGTTGTAATATCTGGACTGAAGATAGTACAAGCCTAAATCATTGTCGTAATAATAACCACGGTAGGTTATGGGGTTTACGTTATACAATGGGCATCCGGCATCATAAATTGTTCTAATTCTGCCCCAAGCATCGTACTGATATGACATACTTGTTGTGCCATATTCATTGAAAATGGATATTACATTACCCTGGGTGTCATAAACGTAATAGTAGAATATTCCTCTATAATTAACGCCTACTATGTTGTCTTCCTCGTCATACAGGAATATCATTACATTGATGATATTGCCGTTTTCATCCTGCTGGTACTGACTGAGAAGCTTATCACCCTGATAGGTATAGTATGTTGTAACACCCTCTGTTGTTTTTGACGTACGCATACCACTTTCATCATAGGTCATACGGGCGACGCACACAGACTCGCCTGTTTCTTCATCAGCGTAATATATTGCTTTTAACTGCCTGCCGTTTATCCACTCGTACTGAATTAAGCTATAATCGTTTTGCTTATAATTTATGGTATTGCCGTTAATATCTGTATCAACGGTTAATGACTGTTCGTCTCCGTCACAGAGGATTTCTATGGATTCCAACCATAAATCATCGTCGGAATAATTCAGCTCTGTTGTTTCGTAGAAATCTATTTCTTCATCAGGCTTTCCGGAATCGGTATATTTTAACTCTTCTCGTTTTGCAACATTGCCCTTTTTATCATATTTGAATCTGAGAGTATAATTTTGATTTTCATTATCCTCTCGTATAATTCTTCCGTCGCAGTCGTAGGTATAGTTAAACGTCATTGAGCCACGCTGTATTGATGTGACTCTGTCCTTATTGTCGTAAGCCGCACTTCCGGAATATGAGCTTTTTTTATCAATATTATTAAGTGTATATGAAACAGGTCTGTCGGAGGAATCATAGTTAATAGAATAATTAAACTTGTTTAACATTCTTCCTGTATATGCTTCCTTAAATGCAACAGTATTTTCTACCGTTCTGCCCTGACTTTCTCCGTTTTCATCAGCCTCGGCTGAATTTTCCGTGGTTGTAAAAGACATTGCGTCGGTGTAGGTATTTCCTACATCATAATATGTTGCAATTCCTTTTTTATATTCACTTTGAATATTATATGCGCCGAGGGTTTGGGTAATTGTAGTTGTTGTATTATCCTCCTCGGACTCGTTTTCTTCCCCGGATTCCTCGCTTGATGTATCGTCGGAGTTGTCCTCAGATGTATCGCCTTCTGAGGTGTCGGAGTCGGCTTCTTCTAATTCAGCTTCACTGTTTGCAGACGTATCGTCCGAATCACCTTCCGAAGTGTTTTCAGTTACCGTAACGGTATTACTAATTACAGGCTCGCCAACAGTATTGCCGTTTTCATCGATAGCATAAACCGCAAGGACATTACCGTTAGAGTCATACGTAGTTTTACGCATAACGTCGTAGTCTGTTTTTGCACTGTTATAATACTCAGGCTCTGTATCTTCGTCCTCTGATTCCTCATCATCGGATGATTCCTCCGCAGGGACAACTGAATATGTCAGTACAATATACGGATTAGTATCATCATTTCTATACTGCTTGATAAGATTGCCGTTACTGTCATACTCATAACGGATTTTGTCGCCGTTTGCATAGGTAAGAGATGTGACCTGATTATCCTCATTATATGTATATTCAGCATATTTGGTATCTTTTATATATATTGTATCAACATTGCCGTCGGTATTATAGTTATATGTATAATCGCCGAATTCTTCCTTAGTAGTTCTGCTGTATTGGTCGTAGGTGTACTCGGTTCCAACTCCCTTGGCGTTTACCTCTTTTTCAACCAAATCATTTACATAATAGTCATAGGTAGTTGTACCATCATCGGTTGTTTGCGACACAATACGGTTAAGGGCGTCATACTGAGCTTCGCTTTCTACCGTTCCGTCTATATTATCAGCAGAGGCGGTAACTGTTTTTGCGCTATTTCCGTACTCGTCATAATAATATTTTGTAACATCGGCGTTACTTGAGGACGTATCGGTTACACAATCTATAAGTCCGTCAGTATATGTGCTGATAATCGGGTCGGAATAATCGGAGGACGGGCTTTGCACAACAGATGTAAGACCGCCGTCTTCGTCATAATTATATTTTGTATATGACGGTGTAAGGGTACCATCCTCCTCTTTGGCGGAATCCGTTTCCTGAGTAAGATTGCCGTCGGAATCGTACTCATATTCGGTAACAGATTCGGAGGACTCAACACGTACAAGCTTTTTATTCTCGTATGTATATGATGTTGTACTGCCGTCTGTTGTTTCGCTTACAATATTATAATTTGAATCATATTTATACTCCGTTGTACTGTCATCGCTCTCACTGTAAAGCGGAAGCATTACAAGGCTGTATGTTGCGATAGATTCATTTTCCTCGCCTTCATTGGCAGTTACGGTGAAGGCAGGAACAGCATTTTCGCCTTCCTCGTCGTCACTGTAAATATATTCATCATCACTGTAAGAATATGTTGTGCTTTCACCGTCGGCCGTGATTTTTAAAAGCTTGCCGTCGCTGTCATATTTAATATCGGTCAGCAGACTCTTAGTGAGCTTACCGTTTGAGGAATATGAATACTCACCTGCTAATATATCTTCGTCGTCGTCATAGGAAAGAGATGCGCTCTTATTCCAATACACACGGATTAAGCTTGAATTATCATAATCAAAATATAGCTTGTCGCCGTTTGGAGCGGTAATTGAGGATACAAGTGAGCCGGAATATTCAATTTGATATATTCTGCCGGAATCGTCCTGTACCTGTGTAATTTTACCGTCATCATTGGCTGTAAAATTAATTGTATGGCTATACTTGTCGGAAATACTGCTTAAAACACCGTCGGCATTATAAGTATATAAAGTTCCTTCAATGTTAATTATATACTCACTGTCTGTTTTCGTCAATTCAACGCCTGTGAATTTGTTTGTATAGGTATTCGTACCGGTTTTTTCAAAATAAAGCGGTGTATTGTCGGTTAAAATTGCACAAATAACATTATCTGTTGAAATTGTTTTGTCAATTTTACTGTCAAAGGAATAACGCCAGCCGTTACGACTTGAATTATAGTAGCCTGTGAAATCAAATGAGGCACCGTAATATGAAATATTTGCATAAACGTTGCTTTCTTCGTAATCTCCGGCTGAATTTTTAACAGTCTTTGATGCTTGAACGGCACTGTTTTTATATTTTGCATATACTGTAACATTTTCATTTACAGGAATTTCAATAGGATTGGTATAATCATGCCAATCACCGCTATCGAGCTTGTACTCAATATCAGAGGTTCCGTAAATATATACAAGGTTATTGTCTTTATATATTTCAGGAACAGATGAAGCCACTTCACCGTAAGTAGTTTTATTGTTAGCTTTATCCTTTACGACAACAGAATATTGTTCACCCTCCTGAACGGTTATAGATGATGAAGTACCCCATGTTGTGCCGCCGTTAAAGCTATAACCTACAATGCCGGATCCAATATCACTTGCAGTAACATTAAGCGTAGTTTCTCCGCTGTCATTTGTCTGATATGTTACTGCGGAAATATTCGGAAATGTTTTATCTATCTTTATAGTTATTGGATTGTCTTCGGCAGCGGCAATATTACCTGCTTTATCCCTCACATAAACATATACCTTGCAGCTTGAAGTATATTTCTTATATTTTTCTTTTTGCCAGCTATATGATTTTTCCTTTGTACTGAATGAATATGCAAGATCAGCAAGACCTGACTCTGAATCCGACGCACCGTTGACGGTAACTGTAACATCCTTGTTAGACCATTCGGTTGATGGTGATTTTGTAACAGTCCCTATATTAGGTGCAGTAGTATCATTAGTATAGTTTATAACAGTATAAGGCCGCCACGCAGATGTGCTGTATTCCTCTTGGGCAAATGTACGCAGATTCTTTGTTTCTGCCGACTCATTTTCATATTTCAGCATAAAGCCGTAATTTGTAGTGCCTGTGTACCATTGCTGAACAAGGCTTTTTAAATTAAATTTATACCAATAGGAACTGCCTTCAACATCAGTTGATGTACTGTTTATATTGCGTGAGGTTATTCTTGTTGTGTTATAGCTTGGTCTTGTTGACCAAAGAGAATTTTCATTCCAAGAGGAGGTAATTTTATACACTCCGCAGGTAAATGATGATGTTCTGCCTGTTAATTCTCTTGTATAATAATATGCGTTGTTGATTGTTGCATAGGCTTTAATTGCCGACGGTTTTTGAAATTTAATCAGAGAACGGCTTGTACCGTACTGAGTTGATGTACCGACAGCATTATTATCAACAGTTGCTCCCGTAGTTGTTCTTTTAGAATGTATAGGCAGGTCATACATATTACCGATATGGCTTGTAGTCGGGTCTATTGTTACAGGATAAACAGTTGTATCGCTGAAAAGCCAGTCTTCATCAACACTTAAACTGAGAATGTATGTACCCTCCCCTGTTTCTTCAACAGAATATGAGCAGTTGCTTGTATAGTGCTCATCATTAACGCCCTGAACATACTGTGCGTCATAAGCAAAGGGAGCAGCAAAGGTTTGCACAATTTGGTTATTACTGTCAATTAAAGACAGGGTTCCGTCTTCATTAACAACAGGCTCGCATCCGATAACGTTTAAATTAAAATCATAGACGCTTTTATTGATTGGACTGTCAAGAACGATTTCTTCTTTTATGCCGTTAATTTGGGGACAATATCTAAGCGTTGTTCCGTCGCCGAACAAATCATTGTATTGAAAGCACTCAATATCCTCGCCGCAAGCATTACCGCTTGAAATGTATCCCGGTGTTATTGCTTCACAAATAGGTGAAAGCACAAATGATATGTCTTCATACAGTGCCAAAACGCCTTTTGATGAATCGGTAGAAAGATTTATTCTGTAATCATTTTTGCCGTTACAAAAATCGTAACCCTGTGAAAGCATTTGCTCGTCACTTTGCTCAACGATAGAATTATCCTTACATTCAATGTTTCCTTCCTCATCGGTAAATGTAACCGGCTCTGAAAAAGAATAAACAGTCGTACTGCCATCGTCCATATTGAAATACAATTCGCTTTCGTTTGTATTCTCAAGGTCGATTGATTCAACATCGTCAAGCTCAACTATTTCCTCCACATAATCGGATAGAACACTATTTAATTCTGCTTTTTGCTCAATGCCGGCATCCTCTGCCAATGCAGTGAAAATACCGGTGCTCACCACCATTACAAATGCTAAAAATACCGACAGCATTTTTATACCAAATCGGTATCTGCTTTTTGCTTGATTTTTTTCCATTTTTATGTTTCCTTCAATAAAAAATATTGTTAATATGATGATAGCAATTATTGGAAAAAAGTCAACAATTTTGGACAAATGCAGAAGAATCGGGAATAAATGCAGAAAAACACGATGTTTTTAAATATTTATTTCATAATTCATTAACACGTTTTGAACACTTTTTTGTCTTAAAAAATACTTTTTCCATAATAAAAGCACCGAACAGTTGATTAACTGCTCGGTGCTTTTCAATCAATCGGTTACAAACACCTAAAACTATTTTGGTATTAATAATTTTCCTCGTGGATTTCAAAGAAGCTTTTTGGATAAGCGCAGACGGGGCAGATTTCGGGAGCTTTTGTGCCCACAACGATATGACCGCAGTTACGGCACTCCCACATTTTAACCTGGCTTTTTTCAAAAACCTCGGCAGCTTCAACATTTTTAAGCAAAGCACGGTAACGCTCCTCGTGATGCTTTTCAATCTCGCCCACCATACGGAATTTTGCGGCTAATTCGGGGAAGCCTTCCTCCTCAGCGGTTTTAGCGAAGCCGTCGTACATATCCGTCCACTCGTAATTTTCTCCGTCAGCGGCGGCGGCAAGGTTTTCAGCAGTATTGCCGATTCCGTTAAGCTCCTTAAACCACATTTTTGCGTGCTCACGCTCATTTTCGGCAGTTTTCAAAAACAGGGCGGCAATCTGCTCGTATCCCTCTTCCTTTGCAATAGCGGCAAAATATGTGTACTTA
>JBJFHX010000019.1:0-6097 GCA_051893995.1 Ruminococcus sp. | reverse complement strand
AGCATCTTCAAATAAAGAGAGTAGTTCCGGTTCTTCTTCGAAAAGCAAATCAGAAAGCGTGATTGAATTACCGATAGTTACGGTGTAGGAAATTATTTATATGTTATACTTTTTATCAAAAAACATAAGGAGTGAGTGTATGTTAAAAAAGAGGTCTTTTTTTGCAGCTGTTTTAATAATTATTCTGACTTTAGGAGTATTCCTGTATATGGTCACATTCTGTGGGAGCTACTCGGTTTATATCCCTGAAAATCATATAAGCGATTTGTCTGATATTAAGGTTGCATATTCTCAGGACGGAATAGTTAATCACAGCGAGCCTGTTTATGATAATGGGTATATAAAGGTGACCTTTAATTCACTGAATCAGGGTAAAACGGAAGCTGAAATTTATGCTCTCAAAGATGATGATGTTCAGTCCAAATACTCGCAGTTTGTCGATTTAAGGGTAAATGTATTCAACATACTGACTAACGGCAATTTTCATGACAACCTTATGCAGGATATATCGGGTTATCCTGTATTCTACATTGCAGGTGCGCTGTTTTTCGGCATAATGGCTGTATATATGATTATCCGTTTCAGAAAAAGTCTTAAAAAGCATTTATGCTCTTACAGCACCGTTTTTGACTGTTCGCTGATGATAGTTTTTGTCGGATTGGCAATTTTATTTATTGCTTTGTCAGTGTACTTGCTTATCAACTACCGTGAATATCAGCTGTCAAGTATGCACTACCTTACCTCATTAATAATGCTCATTACAATTCTTTTTTCAACACCTTTTGTTTTATTGTATTCATTATCAATGACAGTGAGCAATATTTCGCTGATTCGCCACGAGGGGTTTCGTGTTGCAAACGCTTTAGGAATAATTATCAGCACTGTTATGACTTTAGGAGTATTTGTTTGCATTATTATTCCGTTCAAATTCATTATTATAGACAGGAATTCCCATATCGTTTACTCAATAATATGTGCTCTCTATGTTTTTTCAGAGGTGCTTTTGCTTGGAACAAAAATATGTGCCTTAAAGGCTGCAAAGCATAAGCCTGAGTATGATAAGGATTATATAATTATTCTTGGCTGCGGAATAAGAAAAGACGGAACATTACTGCCTCTTTTAAAAGGAAGAGTTGATAAGGCGATAGGATTTTACAATGAGCAATTACAGGCAACAGGCAAAAAAGCCGTGTTTGTTCCCTCGGGAGGTCAGGGCAGTGATGAGATAATCTCCGAAGGCGAGGCAATGCAGCGTTATCTTCTGGAGCAGGGAATTCCCAAGGAGCAGATAATGCCTGAAACCAAGTCAACAAACACTTTTGAAAATATGAAGTTTTCAAAAGAACTGATTGCTGACAGTGATGCAAAGGTTGTGTTTTCAACTACTAACTATCATGTTTTCAGAAGCGGTATTTTTTCAGCTCAGGCAGGACTCAACGCTGAGGGAATGGGCAGTAAAACCAAGTGGTATTTCTGGCCTAATGCATTTATCAGAGAATTTATAGGCTTGATTGTAAGTCAGAAGAAAAAAATCATTGTTCTTGCTGTTCTGACATTGCTGATTATTGTTGGCACGGCATTACTGACAGCGTAATATATTTAATATTTACAATACTGAATAGGAAGCGCCAAAGCTTTATTGTGGTACAGCCTTATTATAGTGTGCTTGACACGCATTCTAAAAATGATAATAAATAGTCACAACAATTTACCCTGCAATAATGTTTTACTTGCAGGGTGATTTTATGTTCTGAAAAAACTCAATTGAGTTATAGGGTGTATCTTCAAAAATAGGAGAGAGTAGATATTAAAGAAAAGAATAAAAGGTTAAAAAGTATATATTTTTTTGCTACCGCAGTGCAGAAAGCATTGCGGTATTTTTTTCGACTTTTTTCTATCTCTTTCAACACCTTACTTTATTCTCGGTAATCAAGTGTATTCAGCAAAAATTCGTCATAATTCAATTTAATAGTTTTTATTTTTTTGCCCATAACTGCGAAATTAGTTTTATCCGAGGACCTCCTGTCCTGTTTGAACGCAAAAAGTCAAACAGAACGGAGGAAATAAAGGTGTTTAAACCTAAAAAAATATTCATATTAGAAAACGGAAAGCAAAAAGAAATCTCTTTTGAACATTTTTTATATTTAAAAGAAAATGATGAAAGTTTCAAGTCTAAAACATTTGTGGGAACTAACGGAATGATTTTTGAAGCTGATCCACATAAGCGTAATGAATATTACAGCGACAAAAGACGTGTCAGATACATATCGGAGATGATGAAGGAACTTGGTGTTGTTGTAATTTCATATGACTCCCTTGATACAAATGAGTTTTCAGGTGAGTCTATCTTAATTGATTCCTCTCCCGGACCGGAAGAATTAGTTGAGGAAAAATGAACATTACGGAAATTACTACAGAGAAGCAAAAGAAGAAAATAGTCCGTTTGGCTGCCTATTGCCGTGTGTCAAGCTCATCTGACGATCAGATACATTCCTTTGCAACGCAGATAAGATACTACAGCGAATATGCAAAGAAACATCCCGAATATCAGCTCGTAGATATCTATGCAGATGAAGGTATGTCGGGTACAGAAATGAAAAAGCGTGATGAATTCAACAGACTTCTACGTGATTGCCAAAACGGTAAAATTGACAGAATAATAGTAAAATCAATTTCTCGGATGTCAAGGAATACAGAAGAACTACTCATAACTCTGCGAATGTTGAAAGAAATCGGTGTCACGGTTTACTTTGAGGAACAAGGCATTGACACTGATAAACTTAATATGGAAATGATTGTAACATTCCCCGGTATGGCTGCACAACAGGAAAGTGAAGCTATATCGGGGAATATGCGTTGGAGCTACAAAAAGAGAATGGAGTCAGGCGATTTTAACTGCACCTGTCCTGCATACGGTTACAGTCTTGATAACGGTGAGATGGTAATAAACGAAACCGAGGCAACCGTAATACGCAATATATTTGATATGTATCTTAAAGGTATGGGGATTCAGTCAATAGCCAATAAGCTTAACGATGAAAAAATACCAAGAAGATACGGATACTCAAAATGGTATTATAATACGGTCAGATATGTGCTGACGAATGAAAGATATATGGGTGACGCTCTGCTCCAAAAAAAATATACCATAGATACGCTTCCGTATCGGAAGAAATACAACAAAGGAGAAAAGCCGCAGTATTATGTTGAAAACAGCAATCCTGCTATTATCAGCAAGGAAACATATAATGCTGCGCAGAATCTCTTAAAGTCAAGGCAAAACGGCAACGGAAAAAGAATTGAATATCCGTTGTCATCAATCCTTAAATGCCCCGAATGCGGCAGGTCATTTCGCCGTCAGATTATATCAGGAACAGCTTACTGGCATTGTGCAGGCAGGTCATCAGGAGCTACAAATTGTGAATACAGACGAGTTCGTGAGGAAGAAGTATATGAGTCCTTTATCCATATGGTGTATAAACTCAAAGATAATCAAAAGGTTTTACTTGGTATGCTGATAAATCAGCTTGAAATTATGCAAAGCAGAACGAACATTAATCAAGCAAGAATACATGAGATTGATAAAGAAATAGCTAATTGCAGAGTTTCTACTAAGCAGGATGAACAGCTCAACAGCTATGAGGTTCAGAAACGCCATTACACCGAAAGAATAAACAGTGAACCCGACTGGACTCTTGTGGATATATTTGCGGATAAAGGCATAACCGGAACAAGTATACGAAAGCGTGATGAGTTCAACCGAATGATTCGGTACTGCAAAAAAGGAAAAATTGATATGATTATCACTAAATCAATAGCTCGATTTGCAAGGAATACCGTTGACTGCTTACAGCATACAAGAATGCTTAAAGAACTTGGAGTAGATGTTTACTTCGAAGAGCAGGGTATCCACAGTAAGCAACCCGGAGCTGAGTTTTACATTACAATTTACGGAAGTATTGCCGATGTACTTGGACAAAAAATGGAACAAAGAAAATCGTGTGGAGATGTATAAATCGACTTGACTACGGTAAAAAATACTGCCACAATTCACCGAGTGTTGAGGAAAGCGTACTGCAATCGGCAATTATGAATGCAATAATGGACACAGCAATGGAAAAACAGGATATAATGAAAATCCTGAAATTACACATAGGAATGGTAATAAACAAAAACAACGCCATAGATAACAGTCTTGATATTCAAATGCGGATAGCAGGAATGTTATCCGCTCGTCCTTGTGCATCGTTGCGGTTTCTAAAATGCTTACCCAAAGCTCCTTGTACCATTCCTAAATAACGAGTGGCTATTCTGTTATGTTGTATATCAACTTTTGCAGTCTGTTCCTCTTAATATTTCGTCAAGAGTTCTCGGCATATAGTTCATATAACTCATCATACATCCAACATTAATCAATTTGCAGGGAATATCGTCATTCAATTGTTCCTGTTTCCATTTTTCCACCATATCCCATTCTTTGGTGTTATGCACATGACCGTATAGCATAATTGCACCTCTGTGCTGATTTTTATAAAAAATTATCGGATAATGACTCAAAACAACAAAGTGATTGTTGTCACGTATTTCTGCGTAGTCTAAAATCTCATCATAATATTCCTTAAGCTGTCCGCTTACCCTGTCATGGTTTCCCTTGATGAGTATCTTGTGACCTTTAAGCTGCTTGATAATCTTTATGCTGCGTTCCTCGTCGTTCCAGAAGGCATCGCCGAGAATATATACTGTATCTTTTTTTGTAACACGCAAATTCCAATTGCTTATTATACACTTTTCCATTTCCGCTGTATCAGCAAATGGTCTGTTATCAAAACGTATTACATTTTCGTGTCCGAAATGCATATCCGCAATATAGAAAATCATTTTTCTTCCTCCTGACTGAAATTTCATTTTCCTTACGCTGTTCTTTTAATGAAGAAACTCATAATCATATGTTAACAGTGCATAGCAGCCGAAGTGTTGCGAGTGCCTGTATGTCAGTCTGCAAGTTAATTTTACCAGAAGATTTTTATTCATACAATATAATGTTAAGAAAACAATATCTCAACCATAAAAGTTTATGCAAAAGGCAAAATCGGATATATTACCATTGCTAAGATGGCAGTAAAAACTGTCGGAGCGCTACGGCGGTGTTCTTGCATGCCTGCTAAATTAAATGAAAGATTGTAATAATATGCCATTATGTGTGTTAAAAGAGCATAAATATTGGGAAGACAAATATATATAACGCTTAGAGGTGATTATTGATGATAGGATTTCAGAACTTCCGCCTCAGGCATTCGAGGATAACAGGCAGCCTGCCGAGTTATGATTACTCTTTTCTGCCTCCGATTTGCCGATACGGCAGTGCAGATAGTTTAGATAGAATCTGCTGTCAGGTAGCTAAAAAAGATAATAACTGCTTTGATAATTTTAATTGTTGACAGCATACATAATTAAAACAATCGGCTTTCGGGAATTTTATTTGTGCCTGCAACAAAAAGCTAAGGCTGTACGTTTCTTATTTGAAGAGGTGTACAGCCTTTTTTATGCTTTGCTTGCTATGAAAATTGAAAAAGCGTTACTGTTGCTTGACAACCAACTGACAACCGTTTGTCAACCAAACGACAACCAAATGTCCGCATAAGATAAGTTAAGATAAGATAAGTAAAGATAAGATAAGTAAAGATAAGATAAGTAAAGATAATATAAATAATATGTCAACTTCCGTTGACGCTCGCACAGCTTTTGATTACTGAGCATTTTATGTAATTTGTCAAGAGCAACCGTCTGTTCTCTTGCTGTTTCTGTAACATATCAATTGTAAGTATGTAACTAAAAATCGGGACTTCGTTGACAGAAAATCGAAAATGTTATAAAAGTTAACGTTTATATTAAATTAGCGAGGGTCATTGTAATGATAGATAATGTTAAAAAAGGAAGAAAATACAACGAGTCAGAAATTATAACAGAACTCCGCAATAACAATAAAATAATTTATGGTTATCCCTTTCATTCAGCTAAACCATAATTTAATTGACAATTAAAAATTAAAAATTAACAATTGAGGGTCGCTACGCTCCAAATTTGTAATAGTGCGTGT
>JBJFHX010000018.1:0-6132 GCA_051893995.1 Ruminococcus sp. | reverse complement strand
CCCGAAACCGTCTGAATAATCAGTAAAGTTTCGGGACTTTCTTTTGTAGAGCTTTTTGCTTTCAGCTTTTCTTGTAACGGGATTTACATTTCCCCATGTCACACGCTTTTTTCTGTCAAGCTCACGCTTTTTTGATTTTGAGAGCTTTTCGTACGGAACAAACTTTTTCATTTATATACACCTCCGTTTGTCTGGAACAGAAGTATATCATATTATCAGAAGTTTTTCAATAGATTTTTATGGGAATAAAGGTGTTATTTTCAAACCGTTTACTGCTCAGGTACAACAGCAAAGAATACAAGGTCGCTGTCACTGTCGTTGATAAGGCTGTGGGTGTGACCTTTGGGGCAATAGTGGCACATTCCCTGCTCAACGGTTTCGTACTCACCGTCGTAAAGCACCTTTCCCTTGCCGCTTAAAAAGTAGATAATCTCGCTGTTTGTTTCGTGGGTATGGAGTCCGATTGTTGCTCCGCTTTCAAGCACGCCATGCAGAATTCTGTTTACGCCGTCAAAGTGCATTTTCGCAGAAATAGATTTTTCTCCGCCCTTAAAATTCGGGATTACTGTTGCTTCTTCATTGTTAAAATCAATAATCATAATACTTTCTCCTTAAATCATATGATAATACGGACAGATGTCCTCATAGCTTCCGTCCTTCATAAGAAAACCCTGCGGAATTATTCCGAGCTGAACAAATCCGAGCTTTTCATAAAGACGACGAGCCGCAGTGTTGGTCTTTACAACAGCGTTGAACTGTAAAACCTTGAAGCCGTGGTTTTTTGCCTGCACAAGACAGTCCCTGACAAGCATTTCGCCTATGCCCTTTCCTCTTGACGAGGAGCTGACAGCGTAGCTTGCGTTTGAAATATGACCGCATCTGCCGACGTTGTTGGGGTGCAGAATATACAATCCGAGAATTTTACCGCTTTCAGTATCTTCGGCAACTCCACAGTAGCTCTGCGAGGCAAAAAACTTTTCACCGCCCGTTTTATCAAGAATTTCCGTCTGCGGAAACGCATTGCCTTCCTCAACAACCTCGTTCCAAACACGGTTCATCTTTAAAACATCCTCGTTGCGGTAAGCCCTGATAACAATACTCATTTCGTACACCCTTTCAGGACTATTTTACCATTGTATTTTGAGTATTGCAACGATTTTTTGTTATGCCGAAACTCAATAACTGACGCGTTTGATTTTGTAATTTGCATTACGAAGTGTCTTGAAGAAAGTAATATAAAATGTATAATTATAAAGTAATATAAAGGAGGCACAGAAATTAAATGTCTGTAAAACGAAAATACACACTCGGCGAGGAAATTTTCAACTCGGTATCTCACGGTGTAGGCGCCGCTCTTTCAATTGCAGGAACGGTTGTGCTGATTGTCGCTTCGGCTATTCACACCAACGCATGGGGAATTGTCAGCTCGTGCATATACGGAGCCTCGCTGATTATTCTTTACACAATGTCAACGCTTTACCATTCATTCACAAACAAAAAAGCAAAGGCTTTTTTCAGGATAATGGACCACAACACGATTTTTCTGCTGATTGCAGGAACGTACACTCCGATTACGCTTTATTACCTTAACGGTGTTATCGGCTGGATTCTGTTCGGAGTTGTGTGGGGAGCGGCAATATTCGGAATTGTTATGAATTCCGTCAACCTTGAAAAAGCAAGAATTCCGTCAATATTCTGCTACGTTGCCATGGGCTGGGTAATTATCTTTGCAATCAAGCCGCTTATTGCGTCAATGCCGAAAATTTCGCTTATTTTTCTTATTACGGGCGGAGTATTCTACACGCTTGGAATTATATTTTACGCAATTAAAAAGGTAAAATACTTCCACTCCGTCTGGCATTTATTTACAATTGCAGGAAGTATATTCCACTATTTTGCGATTCTGCTCGGTTTCTGGAACATCTGAGTTTTTGAAAAAAGGTGTATCTTAATGTTGAAGAACGGTTAGTTTCGGGGATTAAAATTTATATCATAAATTCTTATAATTTTTGTAAATTTGTTCTTGACAAAAGAAATGAGTTATGATAGAATAATTCTTGCTGAAACAACATAATTTCAACACGGAGAGGTGTCCGAGTGGTTTAAGGAGCTAGTCTTGAAAACTAGTGATCCCGCGAGGGACCAAGGGTTCGAATCCCTTCCTCTCCGCCATTTTATTTTTTCACTTTACCGCACGGAGGATTACTCAAGTGGTGAAGAGGCTCCCCTGCTAAGGGAGTAGGTCGCTAACGCGGCGCGAGGGTTCAAATCCCTTGTCCTCCGCCAGTCGAATGCTTCGACACGCAAATTGCGTATCGAGGCATTCGACTTTTTATTTGTAAGTTTATTTCTCGCATTAGATGTGTAACATATTTTTAATCTGCATAAAACTGTTTTTGCTTCTCATACTATCAATGAGGTGATTTAATGAACAAGGATTTGCCGCTTGGATTCGGTATGGCTCTGGCTCAGCACCCCGATGCTATGAAGAAATTTTCAAATATGACTGAGGACGAACAAAACCGAATTCTCTCTGAAATCCACAACATAAATTCAAAGCAGGAAATGCAGTCATTTGTTTCAAGGCTCATCGATTAGCTCGGCGGGCTTTATTTTTTGATATATTTTATTGATTTTAAAAATTTAGTTATATATAATATTTATTGAATAAATTAAAGAAGGATTTACATATGAATATTCTTATCTGCCCTGTCTGTAAAAATGAGCTTTTCTTCGAAAATAAAACTGCAAAATGTGAAAACAACCACTGCTTTGACCTTGCAAAAGAGGGCTATGTTAACCTGCTGTCGGCTCACAAATCGGGCGACAGCACAGGCGACAACAAGGAGATGGCAAAATCAAGGCGTGACTTTCTTGAAAAAGGCTTTTACTCTCCCCTTGCCGCAGCGGTGGGAGATTGCATTGAAAAATACACCGCAGACGGTGACAGCGTACTTGACATCTGCTGCGGCGAGGGATATTACACCTCATATCTCACACAAAAATACAACCGTGATTTCTACGGATTTGACCTTTCTAAAAATATGGTAAGGCTTGCCGCAACGCGGCGTTGCGGTGCAAAATTTTTCGTTGCAAATATTGCCTCGATTCCCGTTAAAAGCGGTTCGGTGAAGCTTGCTTTTCACCTTTTTGCACCGTTTCACAGCGCAGAATTTTCAAGAATATTAAGTGACGGCGGCGTAATCGTTACTGCAATTCCGGGCAAAGAACACCTTTTCGGTCTGAAAAATGTGCTTTATGACGAGCCGTACTATAATGATGAAAAAGCACCTGAAACGGAAAATCTTGTACTGATTGACAAAATAAGAGTTAAGAGCACAATTGAGCTTGACTCCAAGCAGGACATCAAGGCTCTGTTTCAGATGACTCCGTATTACTACCACACGCCGAGCGAGGGTATGAGCAGACTTGATATGCTCGAAAAACTTACAACAGAAATCGAATTTGTCCTGCTTGTATACAAAAAAAGCATAGTCAATATTTGACAAATTTCGTCATTCTGATTGTATGATTTCAACAAATTTAATTATAGCTTTCTTTTTTATATTGATACATTGCGTTAATAAGAGTATAATTATAAAAGGTAATATTTGTTACCTTATTCAGAAATTAACGGAGGACAACTATGAAAAAGAAATCAAACAGAATTATCAGCGTAATTCTTGCTGCTATGCTTGTTGTTACGAGTATCGTTACAAGCGGTCTTATTACCACAAGCGCAGCAACAGGAGATACTGTCTACTGCGAAACAGACGGATTTGAACCGTACTGCTATATGTGGATTGACGGTACAACCAACAACAGCAAATGGCCCGGTGTTAAGATGACAAAGGTAGAGGACAATATCTATTCCTACACCCTTGACAACGACTATGTAAACATTATTTTTAACAACGGCAGCGACAGCAAAAAAACATTAGATATGACTTATCCCGGCGACAACCAGATTTACAACTTCTCAACTGGCAAATGGTCTGTTTATGATGTATCTGCATCAAAGCCCATTATCAGTGTAGACAAAAAGGACAAGACGAGCTTTAAGACAGACACTCTTGATGTTGCAATTACTGTAACTAACGCTGACAGCGCACAGTACAAGGTTGACAACGGCGAATGGGTAGCTTTTAGCGACAGCGCAACAGCAACAGTCGGCAAGGATACTGCAATTGACGCTTACACAACTCTTACAGTATCTGCTACAAATGCAAACGGCACTGAAACTGCTACATATCAGTACCTCAAAAAAGACCCGAACGCTCCTGTAGGAACAGACGGCTCAACAACTCCTGCATTGACAGGCAAATATGCTACTAACCCCAACAATCAGTACGGCGTAAGAAAGACTATCTCTGTTGACGGTGATAAGTCAGACTGGGATTCGTCAATGCTTATTGCTCAGGACACTGCAAACGACGACCCCCGTGTATACCGTGACAATTCCATGTATGAAATTGCTATGGACGACTATGCACTCTATGCTGCGTGGGATAACGATAACCTCTATCTTATGTGGGAAATGGCAAATGTTCAGGATATTGTTGCACCAAACGATGATTTCCCGCTTACCCAGGGCAACCACTGGATTAACAATATGCCTATCTTCTTTGCAATTAACACAGGCTTAGGCAACGTTTCAGACGGCACAACCTCAAGCGGCGGCACATTATGGGACAGCGGTATTTCCTACACAACCGATATTGATACGATAATCGCCTGCTCAACAAACAACTCAAACGGACCTTTCATTTATCCTGCCGACGAAAACGGCAAGGTAGGCGTTGAAAAATACGCAAGAGCAGAAACAGGCATCAATATGAAATGGGGCAACGGTAAGACTCTCTCCGGTGAGCTTATTGGTATCAACGGCGCATACGGTCACTACAACAACCGTACACCCGGAGATATTCTCGATGATTCATCAGACTGGGTAGATTTCTACGAGCTCGGACACGATTCAAAGCTTGATATGTTCTACGAGATGTCAATTCCGCTTGAGAAGCTTGGACTCACTGCTTCTGACATTGAAACAAACGGTATCGGAATTATGAAGATTTCAACCTTCGGAACATCGGGTATGGACAGCCTTCCCTATGACCCGTCAATGAGCGACAATGCTGACAAACCTTATTCCGGTCAGGAAAACAATTCAAATGAAAAAGAGGACGAGGACAACATTACAGTTCCTCTTGCAAGAATCGGTAAGGCTTTATCTGGCAGCAATACAGATCCTACATCACCCACGACTACAACTCCTGCTCCCACTGAGCCTACTACAGAGCCGACAACTGCTCCTGTTCCTACAACGGAGCCTACGACTGCTCCCGTACCTACAACAGAGCCGACAACAGCTCCTGATACGGTAATTCTCGGTGATGCAAACGGTGATAACCTTATAACAATTGCTGACGCAACACTGATTCAGAAATCTGCCGTAGGTCTTGATACAGTGGATGACAAATACATCAAAGCAGCTGATGTTGACGGAAACGGCACAATAAACATCAAGGATGCAACTTATATTCAGAAATATATTGCAGGAATTGAAATTGAATATAATGTAGGCTCTTTAATCTGAAGCTAAAATCAAAAACTCATAAACTAAGGCGGTTCTGAAATTCAGAGCCGCCTTTTAATATGCACATATGCACAAAAACACCCCACCGAACAAATCGGCGGGGTGAGATTTTAATGTATCATTTCAATTTGAGGAGTAAACGGGAATTCTTCGGCAGTTTTTTCAGAAAAATTCACCTTATAGCCTATTCCGTCCTTATGGAAAAATCCGCTTTCAGGCTTCACTCTGACATAACACATATTTTCATCATTTTCATTGTTATGCGCAAAATACCATGGTTCAAACACTTTTATCAGCTTTGAACGAATTTCTGAATTTTCACTTTTCAACGGATGTCCTGCGTTATAAGCCTTTCCGCTGAAAGTGTGAAATGTATTGCATAAGGAAACCTCGGGATTGCTGGCAATTTCCTTTACCTTGTTAGACAACGCATAAGTTACAATCCAGAATTCACCGTCATAGTAAAATGTATCTACAACACGCTGAACGGGAACATTGTTCTTCACAGTTGCCATTACAAAGGTATAATCTCTGCC
>JBJFHX010000017.1:0-6146 GCA_051893995.1 Ruminococcus sp. | reverse complement strand
GCAAAAAGTGTGCAAGCTATTTTTCTAACTTACACACTTTATTTTACAATCTCAAGTTCATCAGTTCCCTTTTTTAGTACCACTTATTTATCCAACCGTCTTGATCGGTGGCAGGTTGGGTTTGCTTTTGTGTTGTAGTGTTGGTTTGGGATGTAGTAGTTGTTTCGGTTGTTGCTTTTTGCGTGGTTGTATTAGCTTGAGTAGTTGTGGTTGTTTTTGTTGTATCGTCCGCAGAAGTTTCAAATTCAATATGATTATCAGCATCAGTAATATCCTTTGTGGTATCAGATAATACTTTTTCTGTGATACTTGACTTTTCTGTTAAGCTCTCAATCGCCAAAACAGTAGTATATTCGTTAGTAACATATCTACCATCTTTTTCAGTAACAGCTTTACCATAAGTATCTGTTTCTATTTCTGAAAGGACAGTATTTCCTTCTTTATCGGTTACAGTTTCACTATTATCATCGGTAACTGATTCATAATAATGGGTCTGTCCCTCAATGTCCGTAACAGCAGTAGTGGAAGTGATTTCAATACTGCTGTTATTTCCTGAGCAGGCAACCAAAGCGGAAATAATTATTATAATGCCGATTATAAACAATATTTTCTTATTCATATTAACTCCAAGGAAAAGGAATATCCGTATCTGGTTCATTATCACCGCCGGAACTTGTTGTGATAACATCAACGGTTTTAAATTCATCAATGTGAGCAATAGGTTTTTCATAAATATCTTTCATTATTACACCTCCCCATTTATTAAAGCACTGACTTCATCTTTTGTATTTTGGTCTATTTCATTGTCATTTAGTATCGCATTGGCAACATCGCTGAAACTCCTTGTTATAACAGGAGAATAGAAATACATTCCGTCAATACATATATATGCTCTTGCGGAAATTTCACTATCATAATGACTGCTAGGAATTCCTGTAAACACGGCATTGTAATATGATATCGTTCCGTCAACATTGCGTTTATCTGCTGTACGTAAATAAGAGTTTTCATTCCCTGCTCTTAAATCCATATTTGCAGTTTCTGAGTTTTCATCAATTCCATCAAAGGAATAAACGAAACCATACTCCTTATTTATTCTGCTGTATAGATTTTCATATTCGCTTAAATCAAAGCCGAGATTTTTCTCATCAAGTACAAATCCAAAACGTAGTCCATTATCTCTTATGCGTATCTGTCCGCCGATTGCCGTCGCAATACTGTCTGAGTCAATGAACTTAAAATTAGTAGGCAATGTATCATTGGTATTTTTATAATTAACAAATTCTTCTGCTGCCGAACCCTTCGGAGCAATTATTGTGGGGTATATTCCTTCCAAATAACGACCGCAGCCTATCCAAATATTTGTTGCTTTTTCAGAGAGAACAAAGGTAGTATCATAGCTATTTGTTTGAATATCTGTAATGCTTGGTGCATATACAAGTTTTGATGTGTTGGGAAAATCCTGAAAAGTATCTGTTGTTACAGCATTGGGTATCCAGACAATTTCCATAGGACCCATATAATTCAAATCATATGTTTTAAGCGTTTTCGGCGGTTCAAAGTCTTGTATAGAAGGCATATATAATACATTCAAATCAGGAAGGTTGAAAAGCGAATAATAATCCATCGATTTAACATTTTCAAGATATAACTCCTCAACAAACATAGACAACAAAAAGTGACCTGAAATTTCAGTAATAGCTGGTAAATCAATAACCCGTATATACGACCTATAAGCAATTCCCTGTGATGATGAAGAAATGGTACTGTCGCGAATATCGGTAAGCGAGGGTGCATAAAGCGTATCAATGTAACAATATGCAAATGCATTTGAATATATCCTCGTTAAGCTTGGAAAATCCACTTCTGTCAGAAACCAGCATCCTCTAAATGCAAAGGAATCAATAACAATTACATTAGGAACATAAAGTTCCTGCAAAAAGTTACAGTCTGCAAAGAATTCAAGCGAAAGTTGAGTAATCCCCGGAATGCTGCAGCTAATCAAAGGACAGCCTATAAAAGTGCGTATACGTGAAGACGAGAAAGTCAGCTTGGGAAATTTCGCTGACATCAGTCCTGAATACTCAAAAGTACTGCTACCAATGCTTTCCAAAGTATCCTCAAAGTTGATTTCATGCATCATGGAGCAATCTTGGAATGCCGCAGTTCCCGCTTTTTTCAAATTAGGAGTATCTAAAAATCTCAAACTGTAACAACCACAAAAAGAACTTCCTATCGTTGTTACACCCAATGCTTTAACATATTTAAGCTCTTTGCAATTGTAAAAGGCATAGCCTGATAATGTAGTTACGGTATCGGGAAGAATAACAGATGTCATATTATCTTTTTTGAAGGTGTCGGTGCTATCTAAAGTGGAGTATACTGTTGTTGGGACAATGCCGTTTATAGTATCAGGAACAATAATGTTATTTTTATCGCCATTATAGGCAGTAATTTTACCATCATCCGATATTTCAAAATCATTTTCATCTGCATAATACTGAACTGTATAATACTGCGATGAAATATTGCTTACGTATTTATTATCTTTTATCAACGCATAGTTAAGTTGCATTTCATTATCAATTATAATCGGATCTGTGTATACCGTACCATTTATACAGCTCGGTATTGATTTATCGAGAGTATAAACAAGCTGCGTATCAGCAGGGATATTATTGAACTCTACAATCTGATCCCCATGATATAATCCTGTTTTTGCTGAAGGCTCGGGAATCGAGTATTCCTTATCATTTAAAAGATTAGGAAAATTGAGCATTCCTGCGCCATAATAGTCCTTTTCATCCTCACCCATAGATATTGCAGACGATTTGATTTTGTCCTGTACCTCTGCAGGTGATAATTTAGGATTCTGCATAAGGATGTAAGCACAGGCAGCGCTTGCAAACGGACAGGCAGCTGATGTACCTGTAAAGCCATCACCTTCATAGGTATAGGTATCGTCGGTGTACAAATCAACCGTGTAAATATCATAACCCGGGGCAGCAATATCCACCTCTTTGCCATAATTTGAAAAAGAGCAGATATGATTTGTATAATCATATGCACCTACAGTTATTGCACTTTCATAATCTGCAGGTGTGCAGTATTCAACAGGAAGATTATCATTGCCTGATGCAACACAAACTGTTACGCCCTTTTCTACTAATCTGCCGATAAGCTCTGTTTCTATTGACATATTTTCTTCAAACAGATAACCGCCTAAGCTTACATTCATAATATCAGGCAAATCATTGCTCGCAAGAATAACCTCCATTGCGGCTGTGAATTCAGATAGGGTTACAGTACCTGCCGAATCTATTACTTTATATGGTTTAATTTTAACATTATCAGGAGTTGACAGGACGATAATACCTGCAACAGAAGATCCGTGTCCATTATCATCCATACAGTCATTTTCTTCTCCGGAAAAGCTCATATTAAACGTGGTATCTGTAATTCTTCCGTCAAATAATTCGTGAGTATAATCTACACCTGAATCAAGTACACCCACAACAATTTCATTATTATAGGCAGATGAAGCTTCAATTTCTGCTTTTGCATAATCGGACATAATAGATTCATATGCCCATGTACGCGAAACTTCTTCTCTATCTATACCTTCCTCGTCATCCATAGTGCGCAGATTTTTAATAGAGTTGTCCTTAACACTCAAAACTCTGTCCTTTTCAACTGTGTACCCTTCCTCTGTCAGTTCATCATATGCCTGTTCCATAGCTTGTTTATCCTCATACTGAAGTATGGAATAATCAAGACCGAAAACAGAATCAACAGCGTCTACATCATTGATTTCATTTTTAGTCTGGACAATTAAACGGTTTTCCGTATAATTCATATTTGGGTTTTCATCAGTTTCTTTCTCTGAAAACTCTAATTTTTGGGAGTCTGAATTATATGTATCATTAATCTCGGCTACTGCCTCGCAGAACAATTCTGTATTGTGACTCTCAATTTCTTTGGCTATTACAATTCGGCAAGGATAAAGTACAGACATCACCATTACTAATGATAAAAGTAAACAAGTTATCTTTTTCATAAAATCACCTCATATGAATCTTTGATTTTAATATAGCAAATATAAATAGGAAAGTAATGCGAAAATGACAAATGCAGAAGCTGGAAAGATAAATGCAGAAAAATTAGGGGTTGACAAACAAATGTCAACCCCCACGTTAATAGTATTATATATTAACTTTTCTTCATGAAAATAATCTCAGTTTCAAAGACTTTTTGCCGATCGTTATATTTCCAGTCATAAACAGCACCGTACTTTTTTACTATTTTATTTATACTTTTAATACCTAACCCATGATGTGTTTTATCGTTCTTTCTTGTTTTTAACTCCTTGTTATCTGTCACTGGCGGAACGGGACAGCTATTTTTTATTATAATACCATCATAAATATTGTTTTTTGAAAAAATAGTAATTTGAATAAATGCATTATAGCTTTCTTCTGCAGCTTCGACGGCATTATCGAGCAGATTATTCATAAGCGTTGATAAATCCACATCATCAATATAAGAAAGATTTGAAGTCTTAACATCAACATCAAATCTTATTTCTTTGCTTTCGCAGAGTTTAGAATATTTACTGATGATTAAATCCAGCATTTTATTTTTGCTTATTCCAGTATGATTGAATTTTTCAATAGCAGGATATAATTTGTCAATATATTTATGAACAGCATTAATATCTTCAAGGTTTCTTATCTGTGTTAAATGGTTTTTTATATCATGAGAAAACACACGCATATCTTTATTTGACTGCTCAATGATTTCAAAATATTTTTTGTCCTGCTCCTCTTGGTGCTGAATTGTTTTTATTTCATAAAGCTCTTTTGTGCTTCTTAACGAATACTCATATATTGCAAATACAAGTATGTTAGCAAAAAGAAGTCCTATGCAGGCAACCGCCCATAAGATTCCCATTAAATGAGTTAGTTGCATTTGATAAGTAATATATCGAAAACAAAGCAAAACAATTATACTTGTAAGTGGCATTACAAACAAAAGCCAAAAAAATTTGTTGGACTGCTCTGCGTTTTCTTTTTGAGCAAATAATTTCAATATAGCCATCATAATACCGAAATAAATCAATTTGCTTGCTATAACAACGAACAAATAAGCCGAGGTGTTATTTTCCAGTGCGTTAAAATTCTTATATATAATAGAACTAATTGCCATTACTAATATTTCCGAAGTAAGCATTACAACCATAAAGATTAGTGAATGAAACATCGCCGTTTTAAATGAAATATTATAAAGATACAACAGAATTAGCGTATATGTAACAAACATTAAAATAACATTTAGGTATGTAATATTAAATTGATACACAATGCCTAAAACAGCATTATTAATAAACATTATTGTGAAACATATGCTTTTATTTTTCTTTGACTTGAACAGCGTATTTGAATAATGCCAAAACAAAACAAATTCAAATAGATACATAAATATGTCTATAATCATCTTAGTCATTTAAAATATCCTCGCCTACAAAGTCTAAAAAACGCCTTTTGAATTCTGCTTGTTTTCTTGTTGCTATTGAGATTTTAATATTAGCATATGGGTCTGTTAAAATAATTTCATCTCGTTTAAAATCAGTTATGTAATTAAGATTTACAATATAACTGTTGTGTGGAACGGCAAAGCACGAGCCCGAAAGCATAGAACGCAATTGCTTAATTGGCTCTTTAATTCTGTAATCACCATTTTTAGTGTAAATATACACACCTTTAAATTTTGCTTCTACATATACAATGTCAGAACATCTTAGTCGTGCAATCTGATGATCTTTGGTAGTAAATGTAATAACACTTTCATTAATGATGGATAAAGCTTTATCAAGTGCAGAGAAAATCCTGTTTTGCGATACGGGTTTATCAATATAACGTGTAACATTAATGTCCATAGCATCGTCTAAATATTGATGATATGAAGTTACAATTAGAATAACTGTGGGTTTGTCTCTTGCCTGCATTTCTTTTGCAATTTCTATATTATCTGGAAATTTATCAGTAATTTTTTCTATTTCTTTATTTTTCTTTTTTTCTTTTATTTTTTTAATATTTATTTTAAAAATTATTTTAAATAAAGCAATTGTTAATAATACCAAAATAGCA
>JBJFHX010000016.1:0-6192 GCA_051893995.1 Ruminococcus sp. | reverse complement strand
AAACAAACTTATCCATACAACACGCACTATTACAAATTCGGAGCGTAGCGACCATCAACTCCACACTCCACTCTCCACACTCCACTCTAAAAAACGTTACCTATATATCAATTTATAATTCGGGCAACCGTTTTTATCTTAACAACCGACTTTTCCACTCGATTTGCGTGTCGAGGCACTCGACAAATTATGGTTTAGCTTATTAAAATGGATAACCATATTATTTTTTATTGTAAACAGGAGCTCAATTACAAAGCATTTCTTATTTTTTTCACATACATTTATTTAATCTGTATTAATATTTTTAATTATTTGTGCAATATTTCTACATTTTATATAAAAATAAATAATTGAATCTTGTCGATTAATGTAGTATAATATTTTTATATTTTTATTTTTATAAAAAGAGGATGCAGGTATTATGAAGCTTTTAGAGGACAGAATTCTCAAGGACGGTCATATCGGTAAGGGTAATGTGTTAAAGGTTGACAGCTTTTTAAACCACCAGATTGACACTGCTTTTATTGCAGAGTTGGGCAAGGAGTTTTACAGACTCTATAAAGATGAAAAAGTCACAAAAATCCTCACTATTGAAGCTTCGGGAATAGGTATTGCCTGCTTAACTGCACAATATTTTAATGTTCCTGTTGTATTTGCAAAGAAAACGCCAACAATAAATATATATTCTGATATTTACACCTCTAAGGTGTACTCGTTTACCCACAAGAAAGACTACGATATTTATGTATCAAAGCAGTTTATCAATAAGGATGACCGTATTCTTATTATTGATGACTTTCTTGCAAAGGGCAGCGCATTATCTGCACTTATTAATCTTATTAATGACGCAGGTGCCCAGACTGTGGGAGCAGGCATTGTTATTGAAAAGGCTTTTCAGTATGGCGGAAAAATGATTCGTGATATGGGAATCAGGGTTGAGTCGTTAGCGATGATTAAGGAAATGACTGAAGAAGACGGTATTGTTTTCTGCAGTTAATTTATAATCAGAGGGCATAGCTCTTTGACAAATTTTTTGAGGAGGAATTTAAAATGTTCAAAAAGTTATTATCAATTACGCTGGCTGCACTGATGGTGCTTTCATTTGCCGCTGTATTCACAGGCTGCGGTTCAAGCAGCAGTTCAAGCAGCAGCTCAGGCAGCAGCAGTGCTGAAAGTCTCAAGTTTGGTTTCATCTATCTTCACGATGAAAACTCAACATACGACAACAACTTCTTAGTAGCAGCAAAGGAAGCTTGCGAGAAGATGGGCGTAGAAATGATTAACAAGACAAACATTGACGAAAGCGACGCTTGTAAAGAGGCTGCTCTTGACCTGGTTGATCAGGGTTGTGACATCATCTTTGCTGACAGCTTCGGCCACGAGGACTTTATGATTGAGGCTGCAAAGGCTAATCCTGATGTTCAGTTCCTGCACGCTACAGGTACAAAGGCTCACACTGAGAACCTTGATAACTTCCACAACGCTTTTGCTTCTATCTACGAGGGACGTTACCTTGCAGGTGTTGCAGCAGGTATGAAAATCAACGAAATGATTGAAGAAGGAAAATTCACAAAAGACGAAGCTAAGATGGGATATGTTGGTGCACATCCGTACGCTGAGGTTAAATCAGGCTACACATCATTCTATCTCGGAGCAAAGTCAGTTTGTCCTACTGTTACTATGGAAGTAACATTCACAGGTTCATGGTATGATGAAACTCTTGAAAAAGAGGCTGCAAACAAGCTTATTTCTGACGGTTGTGTTCTTATCAGCCAGCACGCTGACTCAATGGGTGCTCCTACAGCCTGCGAGTCTGCCGGTGTTCCCAATGTATCTTACAACGGCTCAACTGTAAGCGCTTGCCCCAACACATTTATCGTATCTTCAAAAATCAACTGGGCTCCTTACTTTGAGTATGTTATCAAGTGCGTACAGGAAGGCAAGGCTATTGATACAGACTGGACAGGCACAATTGCAACCGGCTCGGTAGAGCTTACAGAAGTTAATGAAAAGGCTGCTGCTAAGGGTACTCAGGAGGCTATTGACGCTGCAAAGGCTGATTTAGAGTCAGGCAAGCTCAGCGTATTTGACACTGCTAACTTTACAGTTAAGGGTGAAACTCTTACTTCATATATGGCAGACGTTGATACAGACGCTGAATACAAGGGCGATACAGAGGTTGTTAAGGACGGCGTCTTTGAGGAATCAAAATATCGTTCAGCTCCATACTTTGACGTTGATATCGACGGAATTTCTGTTGTTGAATAACTTTAGATATCAGGTCACCACATAAACTGATTATTCCGTGACCGTTATATTGCGGTCACGGATATTTTTTTGTTATAGGAAACTGCTATGAAACGGTAGGGCAAAACAGTTAATCTGTCTGCCCTGATTGCGTGTTGAGGCACTCGACTTTTTAGGAGGCATTATGGCTGAAGCTTTGGCATTAGAATTAAAAGGGATAACCAAAACCTTTGGCAGTGTTGTTGCAAACCAGGATGTTGATTTGAAGGTATATAAAGGCGAAATTCTTTCTATACTCGGGGAAAACGGCTCAGGCAAAACAACACTTATGAATATGGTATCCGGTATTTATTACCCTGATTCGGGTGAGATTTTAGTTGACGGCGAAAATGTCATTATCCGTTCACCAAAGGATGCGTTTTCATATAGAATCGGAATGATACACCAGCATTTTAAACTTGTTGATGTCTTTACTGCTACACAAAATATTGTTCTCGGTGTTAAGGACGGTAAATTCAATATTAAGGCTGTTGAAAAGAAAGTACTGGAAATTACCGAAAAGTACGGCTTTAACATAGATCTTAACAAGAAGATTTATGAAATGTCTGTATCTGAAAAACAGACAGTGGAAATTATCAAGGTGCTTTACAGAGGAGCAGATATTCTTATCCTTGACGAGCCTACTGCTGTACTTACACCGCAGGAAACACAAAAACTGTTCAACATCCTCCGCAAGATGAAAAAAGACGGAAAATCAATTATCATCATTACTCATAAGCTCCACGAGGTACTCGAGATTTCCGACAGAGTCACCATACTGAGAAAAGGTATGAATGCCGGTGATGTTGAAACAAAGGACGCAACGGAACAGTCACTTACCGAAATGATGATGGGCGAGAAGGTGGACCTCAACATAGTTCGTGAAGAGCCGGTAAATCCTGTTGAAAGACTTGTTGTGGATAACCTCAGTGTTATGAAAAGCGACGGTACTGTTGCTCTGGACAATGTCAGCTTCAATGCATACGGAGGAGAAATCCTCGGCGTTGCCGGAATTTCGGGATGCGGTCAGAAGGAGCTTCTGGAGTCTATCGCCGGACTTCAGATTACCACAAAGGATTCAAGTATTATATACAAACCTGATGATATGGAAAACCAACAGCTTGTGGGCAAAAATCCAAGAGAAATCAGGAAGTTAGGAATTGCACTTTCGTTTGTTCCTGAGGACAGACTCGGTATGGGACTTGTTGGAGATATGGACATCATCGATAATATGATGCTGCGTTCCTATAAATCAGGAAAAGGTTATTTTCTCAACAGAAAGCAGCCAAAATCACTTGCAGAAAAAATTATTGAAAGCCTCGAGGTAGTTACTCCGAGTGCTACTACGCCTGTAAGACGCTTGTCAGGCGGCAACGTTCAGAAGGTGCTTGTAGGAAGAGAGATTTCCTCAGCTCCAAAGGTGCTTATGGTAGCCTATCCGGTGAGAGGACTTGACATTAACTCATCATACACTATCTATAACCTGCTTTCAGAGCAAAAGAAAAACGGTGCAGCTATTATCTTCGTAGGCGAGGATATTGATGTGCTCATTGAGCTTTGCGACAGAATTATGGTTATGAACTCCGGTAAAATTACCGGTATTTTAGACGGCAGAACGGCAACAAAGGAAGAAATCGGTCTGCTTATGACAAAAAGCGTAGAAAGAGAGGAAAATAATGAATAAATCTAAAAATCACGAACCTCTCTTTCATATAGTTAAGAGAGATGCCCTTCCTTTTTATAAATCCTGGGCAATACGCATAATAGCAATTCTTGCTGCACTAATCATTGCAGGCGTTATTACAATGCTTTTTACAGGCGAAAACCCGATTCAGGTTTACCTGACAATGTTTAAAGGAGCCTTCGGCACAAGCAGACGTATCTGGAGTTTGCTTCAGAGTCTGTCAATGCTGCTGTGCGTTGCCTTGGCTATTACTCCTGCATTTATGATGAGATTCTGGAATATCGGCGCAGAGGGACAGGTTCTTATCGGCGGTCTTGCAACTGCCGCTTGTATGATTACTCTCGGCGATAAAATACCAAATGCTCTTCTGATTATTGTAATGATTGTCGCAAGTATGACCGCTGCCGCACTCTGGGCGCTTATTCCGGCATTTTTTAAGGCAAAATTCAATACTAACGAAACATTGTTTACGCTTATGATGAACTATGTAGCCATTCAGCTTGTTTCGTACTTTGAAAAGCTCTGGGAAAATCCAAAGGGCTCAAGCAACATCGGTATTATTAATCAGGCTACTCACGCAGGCTGGCTGCCGACTATCGGCAACCTTGATTATCTGCTGAATATAATCGTAGTTCTCGCTTTGACCGTATTTATGTATATTTACCTTAAATACAGCAAACACGGCTACGAGCTTACGGTTGTCGGCGAAAGTGAAAACACGGCAAGATACATCGGACTGAATGTAAAGAAAGTAATTATGAGAACAATGATTTTGTCAGGCGCAATCTGCGGTATTGCAGGCTTGCTTCTTGTCGGAGGAACAAACCATACAATCACGACTACAACGGCAGGAGGCAGAGGCTTTACTGCTATTATGGTGTCGTGGCTTGCAAAATTCAATCCTATCTATATGATTTTAACAGCTTTCCTGATTACTTTTCTGCAATCCGGTGCAGGAGAAATCTCAACGGTGTTCGGATTAAACGAATCCTTCTCCGATATAATCACCGGCATTATTATTTTCTTTATTATCGGAAGTGAGTTCTTTATTAACTACAAGCTGCATTTTCGCAGCTCACACAAGGAGGTAAAGTAAAATGCTGGCAACAATTATTCAACGTGCAGTAATGCAGGGTATTCCTCTGTTATTCGGCGCTACCGGCGAGATTCTGACGGAAAAGTCCGGTAATCTTAACCTCGGTATTCCGGGTATTATGTATGTGGGCGGCATCAGCGGCGTTATCGGCGCGTTCTTTTACGAAAACTCCCTTGCTTCTCCTGAAGATGCAAATGCCTTTCTTGCTATTTCAATACCTTTGCTTTGCAGTATTTTAGGCTCGCTTATTGTGGGTTTAATCTATTGCTTCCTTACTGTTACACTAAGAGCAAATCAGAATGTAACAGGTCTTGCAATTACAACCTTCGGCGTCGGTTTCGGCAACTTCTTCGGCGGTTCGCTCATTAAGCTTGTTGACACTGACATTCCCTCAATCTCACTTACAACAACAAGTAATTTCTTCAGGACAACCTTGCCTTTTGCGGACTCAACCGGTTGGTTTGGCAAAATATTTCTGTCCTACGGATTCTTGGCTTATGCAGCAATTATAATTGCCCTTGCCTGCTCGTTCTTCCTCAACAGAACACGCGGCGGCTTGCACCTCAGGGCAGTAGGTGAAAATCCTGCAACTGCCGACGCCGCTGGTATCAGCGTTGGAAAAACAAAGTATCTTGCAACCTGTATCGGAAGCGTTATTGCAGGCTTAGGCGGTCTTTACTATGTAATGGATTACGCTAACGGAGTATGGTCAAACGACGGCTTCGGCGACAGAGGATGGCTTGCTATTGCTCTTGTAATCTTTGTTATGTGGAAACCAAAGTCAGGTATTTTAGGCTCTATCCTGTTCGGCGGACTTTACATTATTTACCTGTTTATTCCGGGACTTCCTCTCAGAACTCAGGAATTGTTTAAAATGCTGCCTTATGTTGTTACTATTATTGTGCTTATTATCGTCAGCATCAGAAACAAAAAAGAAAATCAGGCCCCTCAATCTCTCGGACTTTCATACTTCAGAGAAGAACGGTAGAAAAATTAACATTAAAAGGTGCTGTAAAAAACAGTCTGAATAAAAACCGGGATTCAGTATTTTCGCTGAATCCCGGTTTATGTTTTATAGGAAATCGCTCGGGCACTAAAGGTTTATATTATATAAAACTATCTGCAC
>JBJFHX010000015.1:15675-23977 GCA_051893995.1 Ruminococcus sp. | reverse complement strand
ACGTCCCGAAACGTTACCTATATATCAATTTATAATTCGGGCATCCGTTTTTACCAAAACAACCGACTTTTCCACTCGAATTGCCTGCGGCGGCTCGCCGCTAAATTATAGTTTATCTCACAAACCCTGACGATAAATTTAAATTATATAAAGGTTTCAAAAAATCTTTTTTGATAATTCCTTTATGTAAATTTGAATGACTGCAAATCTTGTACAATAATAAGATGAATGAAACAATACAGCGGTGGTGGTAAATTTGAAAAAGGCTTTGTTGGTTTCACACTCTGAGCAGAGTGCGTCCTCACTCTCGGAGCTTCTCAGAAGCGAGGGCTACACAAGCATTTCTGTTGCAAGTACCGCCAAAACGGCAAGAAAGCTCGTTGAAAAAGATGAATTTGACCTCATCTGCGTAAACGCTCCTCTAAATGAGGAAACGGGCATTGAGCTGTCAGAGCATTTTGCAAAGACCACAAGGTCGAGCGTTGTAATCATCGTTCCGCAGAAAAATGCTGACGACGTTAACGACCTTCTGACCGAACACGGTGTTCTGGTAATTGCAAAGCCGATTAATAAGCATCTTTTTCACCATTTTCTCCAGTTTACGGACTGCTTTCGTATGAGAATGCTCTGCGTGACGGAGGAAAACGAAAAGCTCAGGCATATGGTTGAGGATATGAAAATCATCAACAGGGCAAAGTTTCTGCTTATTTCCTGCCTCAATATGTCCGAAACTCAGGCACACCGCTATCTTGAAAAGCAGGCAATGGACTTGCGCATAAGCAAGCTTCAGGTTGCCAAGCAGGTAATTCAGACCTACGAAAACTAAGGAAACACTGAATAAATCACACTGAAAGCTGTTTGCACATCTTGCTTGCATATTCCCCGTCAGCTTGCCCAAAAGATCCTCGTAATGCGTCAGCATTACTGCGGTTTATTTGTACAACCTGACGAAAAATCTGACGGCGCAATATGCACAAACGATTTAGTCAGTGTTCCCTGATAAGTATGAAGTGAATTTTTGAAAGGAATGTGTTTTTATGAGCCGTGCGGCGTATCTAATTCTTGAAAACGGCACAGTCTTTGAAGGCAAGGCATTTGGTGCTGAAAAAGAAACTACGGGAGAACTTGTTTTTACCACAGCTATGACAGGTTATCTTGAAACACTCACCGACCCCAGCTATTTCGGTCAGGTGGTTATTCAGACATTCCCTTTAATCGGAAACTACGGGGTAATTCCCTCCGATTTTGAAAGTGGCTCTCCGTCGCTTAAAGGTTATATTGTTAGAGAATGGTGCCAAGTTCCCTCTAATTTCCGTTGTGAGGGTGATCTTGACACCTTTTTAAAAGACTCCCAAATTCCCGGAATCTACGGAATCGACACACGTGCACTCACAAGAATCGTGCGTGAATACGGCGTAATGAACTGCAAAATCAGTTACTCTCCCGAATATACCGAGAGCGAGCTTGAGGAAATCAAGAACTATGTTATCACAGACGCTGTTGAAAGCACTACTATAAATGAAAAGGAAAGCTTCAGCGCAGAAAATCCCGAGCTTAATGTTGTGCTTATGGATTTCGGCGCAAAGCACAATATCGGCAGAGAGCTTGTAAAGCGTGGATGTAACCTTACGGTTGTTCCTGCAAATACAACGGCTGAGGAAATCCTTGCAATGAATCCCGACGGCATTATGCTTTCAAACGGACCGGGAGACCCTGCAAAGAATACACAGATTATCGAGGAGCTTAAAAAGCTATGCGAGCATAAAATTCCGATTTTCGGAATCTGCCTCGGTCATCAGCTTCTTGCACTTTCGCAGGGCGCAAAGACCGAAAAGCTAAAATACGGTCACAGAGGTGCAAACCAGCCTGCAAAGGAAATTGCAACAGGCAGAGTTTATATCACTTCGCAGAACCACGGCTACGCAGTTGTAAGCGACAGCCTGCCCGAAAACGGAGTTGTAAGCTTTGTAAACGGCAACGACAACACCTGCGAGGGCGTAAACTATACTGATATGCCTGCATTTTCGGTGCAGTTCCACCCCGAAGCCTGCGGCGGACCGCTTGATACGGCATTTTTATTCGACAGATTTATAGATATGATTAAAAAAAATAAATAATATAGCACAATAAACAGTCGCAATGCTATGAATTTATTTATTCGCAATTGCAATATAGTGTAGGGAACAGTCTTGACTGTTCCGCTCCTATAGAAGTCGGCTGTAATTCAGCGGAACGGTCAAGACCGTTCCCTACATCATTGATTATCAAGCACAACTATTAAATCATAATATTTGCTCATAATATAAAGAAAACATAACCGATAAAATTTGGATAAGGAATGATTATATGCCACTCAAACAGGATATTAAAAGAGTTATGGTAATCGGCTCGGGTCCTATTGTAATCGGACAGGCTGCCGAGTTTGACTATGCAGGCACACAGGCTTGCCGTGCACTTAAAGAAGAAGGACTTGAGGTTATTCTCGTAAACTCAAACCCTGCTACAATTATGACAGACAACGCAATGGCTGATAAAATATACATTGAGCCTCTTACGCTTGAAACCGTAAAGAGAATCATTAAAAAGGAACGTCCCGACAGCCTGCTTTCAACCCTCGGCGGTCAGACAGGTCTTACCCTTTCAATGCAGCTTGCAAAAGAGGGCTTTCTCGATAAGTACGGCGTAAAGCTTCTGGGTGCAAACCCCGAAACAATCGACAAGGCAGAGGACAGACAGCTCTTTAAGGACACAATGGAGTCAATAAATCAGCCGTGTATTCCCTCAACAGTAGTAAATGATGTTGAGTCGGCTGTTAAATTTGCTGATGAAATCGGCTACCCCGTAATTATCCGCCCTGCGTTCACACTCGGCGGCACAGGCGGCGGTATCGTCAATAACGAATCTGAGCTCCGTGAAATCACTTCAAACGGTCTTGAGCTTTCACCTATTACTCAGGTGCTTGTTGAAAAGTGCATATCGGGCTGGAAAGAGGTTGAGTTTGAGGTTATGCGTGACAGCGACGGCAACGTAATCACCGTCTGCTCAATGGAGAACTTCGACCCCGTCGGCGTTCATACAGGCGACTCAATCGTAATTGCGCCTACTGTTACTCTTGCCGACAAGGAGTATCAGATGCTCAGAAGTGCGGCACTCAATATCATCTCTGCACTAAAGGTAGAGGGCGGATGTAACTGTCAGTTTGCACTCAATCCCGAAACCTTTGAATACGCAGTAATCGAGGTTAACCCACGTGTATCACGTTCTTCAGCACTTGCTTCAAAGGCAACAGGATATCCCATTGCAAAGGTTGCGGCTAAAATCGCAATCGGCTACACACTCAATGAAATCAAAAACGCCGTTACGGGCACAACCTACGCTTGCTTTGAGCCTGCGCTCGACTACGTTGTTGTAAAATTCCCGAAATGGCCTTTCGATAAATTTGTTTACGCAAAGCGTACCCTCGGAACACAGATGAAGGCAACAGGCGAGGTTATGGCTATTGCTCCCACCTTTGAGCAGGCAATTATGAAGGCTGTCAGAGGTGCGGAAATTTCGCATAACACTCTTGACGACAAGGAGTTTGCAGAGCTTTCAAACGCATCAGTTTATGACAGACTGAGCGTGTGCGACGACAGAAGAATTTTCTGCGTTTACGAGGCTCTTAAAAGAGGAATAACAGTTGATGAAATCCACTCGATAACTATGATTGACGAATGGTTCCTTGAAAAGCTCAAAAATATCATCGCTGTTGAAAACGAGCTTAAAGACGGTGAGCTTACCGAGGAACTTTACGTTCGTGCAAAGAACATAGGCTTCCTTGATAAGACAATTGAAGAAATCACAGGCAAAAAGGTTGAAAATCCGCTTGTTCCTGTTTACAAAATGGTTGATACCTGCGCCGCAGAGTTTGCCGCAGAAACACCCTACTTCTACTCAACCTTTGATAAGGAAAACGAGGCTGAGGAGTTTATCAAAGAACGTGCAGACGGCAAGAAAACAGTTATCGTATTCGGCTCAGGTCCTATAAGAATCGGTCAGGGTATCGAGTTCGACTATGCTTCCGTTCACTGCGTATGGGCGCTCAAAAAGGCAGGCTACGACGTTGTAATCGTAAACAACAACCCCGAAACTGTTTCAACCGACTTCGACACTGCCGACAGACTTTACTTTGAACCCCTCACCACAGAGGACGTTATGGGTATAATCAAAACCGAAAAGCCCTTCGGCGTAGTTGTTGCATTCGGCGGTCAGACCGCTATCAAGCTTACAAAATTCTTAAGCGACAACGGCGTTAATATCCTCGGTACTTCTTATGACGCAATTGATATGGCTGAGGACAGAGAGCGTTTTGACGAGCTTCTTGAAAAATATCAGATTAAGCGTCCTAAGGGCGTTACGGTAATGACAACCGAGGAAGCACTCGAGGTTGCTTCAAATATCGGCTATCCTGTACTTCTCCGTCCGTCATACGTTTTAGGCGGTCAGAATATGATTATAGCCTTCAACGAGGACGACGTCAGGGAATATATGGCTATTATCCTTGCACAGAACATTGAAAACCCGATTCTCATTGATAAATACCTTATGGGTACGGAAATTGAGGTTGACGCAATCTGCGACGGTGAGGACATCTTAATCCCCGGCATTATGGAGCATATCGAGCGTGCAGGCGTTCACTCGGGCGACTCAATCGCAGTTTATCCTGCGTGGAATCTTTCGGATAAAATGACGCAGATTATTATTGAAAGCTCCAAAAACCTCGCAATAGAGCTTAAGACAAAGGGACTTGTAAACATTCAGTACCTTATCTACAAGGACGAGCTTTATGTAATTGAAGTAAACCCACGTTCCTCACGTACAATTCCGTACATCAGCAAGGTTACAGGCGTTCCGATGGTTGACCTTGCAACAAGGGCAATGCTCGGTGAAAAGCTCAAGGATATGGGCTACGGAACGGGACTTTACAGAAAGAGCCCGTACATTGCCGTAAAGGTGCCCGTATTCAGCTTTGAAAAGCTTATAAACGTTGATAACCACCTCGGTCCCGAGATGAAGTCAACAGGCGAGGTGCTCGGCATTGCCGCTACGCTTGAAGAGGCTCTGTACAAAGGTCTTATCGGCGCAGGCTACAAGATGAAGAAAAAGGGCGGTGTGTTTATCACAGTCCGCAATTCGGATAAAGCCGAAATCGGCGAAATTGCAAAGAAATACTACGACCTCGGCTTTACAATCTATGCTACCGAGGGAACAGCCGCAGTGCTTAAGAAGTTCGGCATTGACGCTGTAGGCGTTAAGAAAATTCACGAGTCAAATACAAGCAACACACTTACTCTTATTGAGTCGGGCAAGATTCAGTATGTTATTTCAACCTCTGCAAAGGGCAGAATTCCTTCACGTGATTCCGTTAAAATCCGCAGAAAAACCGTTGAAAGAAACATTCCGTGTCTTACTTCTCTTGATACGGCAAATGCGCTTGCAGACTGCCTCAAGAGCCACTACTCACAGCACAGCACAGAGCTTATTGACATTAACAATATGAGGGAGGAAAAGCTAATGCTTAAGTTTACCAAGATGCAGGGCATCGGCAACGACTATATTTATTTCAGCACATTTGATCAGGAAATCAACAACCCCGAGGCACTTGCTGTAAGACTTTCCGACAGACATTTCGGAATCGGCGGCGACGGCGTTATCCTTGTTTGTCCGTCAAAGGTTGCAGACGCAAAGATGAAAATGTATAACCGTGACGGCTCCGAGGGCAAAATGTGCGGCAACGGCATTCGTTGCGTAGGCAAGTTCCTCTATGACCACGGAATGGTTGACTATAACGAAAAAGACGAAATCACCATTGAAACCTTAAGCGGTATCAAGAGCCTTAAGGCATTCACCACAGACGGCAAGGTTACAAGACTCAGAGTTGATATGGGCAAGGCAATCCTTGACCCCAAGGAAATTCCTGTTGCAATCGACAAGGATAAGGTTTGTAACGAAGCAGTTAAAATCGGCGACAAGGATTACAACATCACCTGCGTTTCTATGGGTAATCCGCACTGCGTTGTATTTATGGACGATATCGACAATCTTGACATTGAAAAGGTCGGTCCCGAATTTGAATTTGACAAGCTCTTCCCCGAAAGAGTAAACACAGAGTTTGTTACCGTTCTCGACGAGCATACAATCAAGATGAGAGTATGGGAGAGAGGCTCGGGCGAAACATGGGCTTGCGGAACAGGCGCCTGCGCCGTTGCAGTGGCAGCCTGCGAAAACGGCTTCTGCAAAAAGGGCGAGGACATCAAAATCAAGCTCATCGGCGGCGACCTCATCATCAACTACACAGATGAAACGGTTTATATGACAGGCAATGCCGAAAAAGTATTCGACGGAGAGGTAGAGGTGTAAGACGTGGAAATTAAGAAGAATAAAAAGTATATATTTGTCACCGGCGGCGTTGTTTCGGGACTCGGAAAGGGCATCACGGCCGCTTCCCTCGGCAGACTTTTAAAGGCAAGAGGTCTTAAAATCGTTGCACAGAAGCTCGACCCGTACATCAACGTTGACCCCGGCACAATGAGCCCCTACCAGCACGGCGAGGTTTACGTTACTGAGGACGGCGCAGAAACCGACCTCGACCTCGGTCACTACGAGCGTTTCATTGACGAGGATTTGAACAAGTATTCAAATCTCACAACGGGTAAGGTTTACTCGAACGTTCTCGAAAAGGAGCGCAGAGGCGACTACCTCGGCAAAACTGTTCAGGTTATCCCGCACATCACAAACGAAATCAAGTCATTTATCTATAACGTCGGCGAAAAAACAAACGCTGACGTGGTTATTACCGAAATCGGCGGAACGGTAGGCGATATCGAAAGCCAGCCGTTCTTAGAGGCAATCCGTCAGGTTTCACTTGAAGTCGGCAGAGAAAACAGCATTTTTATCCACGTAACGCTCGTTCCCTATATCAAGGGCAGTGAGGAGCACAAGTCAAAACCGACTCAGCACTCAGTTAAGGAGCTTCGTTCGCTCGGTATCAACCCCGACATTATCGTGCTCCGCTGTGACGAGCCGCTTGAGGACAGCATTTTTGACAAAATTGCGCTTTTCTGCAACGTAAAGCGTGACTGCGTAATTGAAAATATCACACTTCCCACACTTTATCAGGCACCTCTTATGCTTGAAAAGAGCAACTTCTCAAACGTAGTTTGCAGAGAGCTTAATATTGCGGTAGACAAAAAGCCCGACCTCACCGAGTGGGAGGAAATGCTTGAGCGAATCAACAACCGCACAAAGAAGTGCAAAATCGCACTTTGCGGAAAGTACGTTGCACTTCACGACGCTTATCTTTCGGTTGCCGAGGCTCTCCGTCACGGCGGCTATGAAAACGGCGCTGACGTTGAAATCAAGTGGGTAGACTGCGAGCTTATTACAAAGTATAAGGCTGACGAGCTTTTAGGCGACGTTGACGGAATCCTCGTTCCCGGCGGCTTTGGCAACAGAGGCGTTGAAGGCAAGGTTGTTGCGGCTCAGTATGCACGTGAGCACGACATTCCGTACCTCGGAATCTGCCTTGGTATGCAGACTGCCGTTATCGAGTACGCTAAAAACGTTCTCGGCTATGATGACGCAAACAGCGGCGAGTTTGCACCCGAGGGTAAGCACAACGTAATTGACCTTATGCCCGAACAGCTCGGAATTGAAAATATGGGCGGCACAATGCGACTTGGTGCATATCCCTGTGTAATCAAGGAAGGCTCAATGATGGAAAAGGCTTACGGCAAAAAGGAAATTGACGAACGCCACCGTCACCGTTACGAGTTCAACAACGATTTCAGGGAAGAAATTGAGAACGCAGGTATGAAGATTACGGGTACATCGCCCAACGGACTTCTCGTTGAGGCTGTTGAAATCCCCGAAAACCGCTTCTATGTGGGCGTTCAGTATCACCCCGAATTCAAGTCACGCCCCAACCGTGCACATCCGCTTTTCAGAGAATTTATCAAGGCTTCACTCGAAAAATAACAGCTATTCAATACCATATAAATGTAGGGAACGACCCCTGTGTCGTTCCTGTCAGGTCAGCTCAATTTCAGTTAGGAACGACACAGGGGTCGTTCCCTACGGTGAAAAAATATAAAAGGAATGATTGGTATGAAAATAAACAAAAATTTTGACAACCTTGTGCCGAACTATCTTTTTGCAGACGTAGCAAAAAAGACTGCTGATTTTGCAAAGGCAAATCCCGACAAGAAGATTATCAAGCTCGGAATCGGCGACGTAACACTTCCGCTTGCTCCCGTTGTAATTG
>JBJFHX010000015.1:0-15575 GCA_051893995.1 Ruminococcus sp. | reverse complement strand
ATTATCAAGCTCGGAATCGGCGACGTAACACTTCCGCTTGCTCCCGTTGTAATTGAAGCAATGAAAAAGGGTGCAGAGGATCTGGCTCACAAGGACACCTTCAAGGGCTATCCCGACTACGAGGGCTATGCTTTCTTAAGAGAAGCTATCTCGGACTACTACAAGAGCTTCGGCGTAACAGTTTCTGCCGATGAAATCTTCGTTTCCGACGGCGCAAAGTCCGACTGCGGCAATATCGGCGACATTTTCGACAAGGACAATGTTGTGCTTGTAACAGACCCTGTTTATCCCGTATACGTTGACTCAAACATTATGGCAGGCAGAAAGATTGTTTATGCCGCTTCTAACGAAGAAAACGGCTTTGCGGCTCTTCCCGACAAGAGCGTAAAGGCTGACATAATCTACCTTTGCTCGCCAAACAACCCCACAGGCTCTGCTTATAACGCAGAACAGCTAAAAATGTGGGTTGATTACGCACTCGAAAATGACGCAATTATCCTCTATGACTCGGCTTACGAGGCATTTATTACCGAGGATTTACCCCGTTCAATCTTTGCAATTGATGGTGCAAGAAAGTGTGCAATAGAGATGTGCTCGCTTTCCAAGACAGCAGGCTTCACAGGCACACGCTGCGGCTACACGGTTATCCCCAAGGAGCTTGAGCGTGACGGTCACAACATCTACGCTACCTGGTACCGCCGTCAGGCTACAAAGTTCAACGGTGTTTCGTGGCCCGTACAGTGCGCTGCTGCGGCTGTATTCAGCGAGGAAGGTCAGAAGCAGATTAAGGAAAACATTTCTTACTATCAGGAGAATGCAAGAATTATCTCTTCTGCTCTTGACGAGCTCGGAATTTACTACACAGGCGGCAAGAACTCGCCCTACATCTGGCTCAAGTGCCCCAATAATATGGGAAGCTGGGAATTCTTTGACCTGCTCTTAAAAGAGGCAAACGTTGTAGGTACTCCCGGTGAGGGCTTCGGCGAAAACGGTGCAGGCTACTTCCGTCTTACCTCCTTCGGCGATAGAGAAAACACTATTGAGGCTGTTGAAAGAATCAAAAAGCTTCTTTCAAACCTTTAATATTTTTTAAAAAAATCAGACGGTGTATCAATTTAAGGTACACCGTCTGTTATTTTAGTAAGATAGATTTTTCAAAAAATTGCTGATAAATAAGCTTTAAAGCTATAATCAAGTAAAGCTATAATCAAGTAAATTTTTTTCAGGCTCTCGGCAAATCGTACCGCCGCCGACAACATAATCTCCGTCATACAGCACAACAGCCTGACCGTAGGAAATTGCCCTCTGCGGCTCGTCAAACACAATGTGCAGGGTGTTCTCGTCAATCTGCTCGACTGTTGCACTCTGCTCACTCTGATTGTATCTTACTCTTGCCTTGACCTTTATCGGCTTGTCAATTCGGTCACAAGTAATAAGGTTAATGTCGGTTGCGTAAAGCTCTCGTGAGAAAAGTCCGCTGTTTTCGCACAGTATAACCTCGTTTTTGTCGAGGTCCTTTTTCTTTACGTACATAGGGTGGGGTAGTGCAAGTCCGAGTCCTTTTCGCTGACCTACCGTATAGCGGATAATTCCCTTGTGCTCGCCCATCACCTTTCCACTTTCGTCAACAAAGTTTCCGTGCGGATATGTCCTGCCCGTGTACTGCTCAATAAACTTTGCATAGTCGCCGTCGGGAACAAAGCAGATGTCCTGACTGTCGTGCTTGTGAGCGTTGATAAGTCCGAGCTTTTCGGCAATTTCACGTGTCTGCTCCTTTGTCATATTGCCCAGCGGAAAAAGCGTTTTTGCAAGCTGTTTCTGCGTAAGCGAATACAGAACATAGCTCTGGTCCTTTGAAGAATCGGCAGATTTTTTCAGCAGATAACGCCCCGTTTCGGCATTGTGCTCAATCACAGCATAATGTCCCGTAACCACATAATCAAATTCAAGCTCCTCAGCTCTGCGCATCAGCTTTTCAAATTTAATATATCTGTTGCAGTCAATGCACGGATTCGGCGTTGTGCCGTTTTCGTATGCGCTGATAAAGCGTGAAATCACGTTTTCCTTAAAGCTGTCCTTGAAGTTGTAAACATAGTAGGGGATTCCGAGCTTGTAGCATACGCTTCGTGCGTCGTCAATATCGTCAAGCGAACAGCAGGTCTTTTCCTTCTTTTCGCCGATGTCCTCGTTGTCGAAAAGCTTGAGCGTAATTCCCGTTGCCTCAAAACCCTGTTCTTTTATAAGATAAGCGGCTACAGAGCTGTCAACTCCGCCGCTCATCGCAATTAATGCCTTTTTTGTCATATTACATCATCAACCGAGCCTAATCATTTCGTCAATACATTTTTTAGCGTCTGTGATTGTCTTATCATCAAGAACAATCTCCTCACCACCCTTGCCTGCAAGGCAGTTGTAAACGTCAACAAGCGTAGTTGCCTTCATATTCGGGCAGATGAGCTTCTGAGTGAGAATGTAGAAATTCTTGTCGGGGCACATATACTGCAAATGTTCCGCAATGCTGATTTCCGTACCGATGATAAAATCCTTCTTGTCGGAATTTACCGCATAGTTCATTATTCCCGATGTCGAGCCGACATAATCAGCCATTGTAACAACTTCGGGCGTACATTCGGGGTGAACAAGAAGCTCTGCGTTCGGGTACATAGCCTTTGCTTTCTTAACGTCATCGGTATTTACACAGGCGTGAATGGGACAACCGCCGTTTAAAAGCTTGATATTTTTATCGGGACACTGCTTTGCAACATAGTCGCCGAGGTTGCAGTCGGGAATAAAGAGAATGTCCTTTTCAGGCATATTGTTTACAATTTTAACGGCAGACGAGCTTGTTACGCATACGTCGCAGATTGTTTTAAGGTCAGCCGTTGTGTTGATGTAAGCAACAACAGCGTAATCGGGGTACATTTCCTTAACCTGAGAGATAAGCTGTTTGTCCATCTGGTCAGCCATACTGCAGCCTGCTGTCGGCTGAGCAAGATAAACTGTTTTTTCTGGAGAAAGAATCTTGCAGGTTTCAGCCATAAAGCGTACACCGCACATAAGAATATTTTTATTCTCAACCTCGCTTGCGTCAACGCTTAATTTGTAGCTGTCGCCTGTAAAATCGGCAATTTCGAGAATTTCGTGAGCCTGATAGCTGTGTGCAAGAATACACACGTCCTTTTCCTTTTTGAGTTCGGTTATTTTCTGCTGAAGCTGTGCGATATTCATATAAAAAATCCTTTCAAAAGAAGATGTTACACTGTTAAGCCTATTATACAATTACGCCTTTGTTTATGCAATAGAAACGGCTCGATTTGTAAAGTAATTTGACATATTAACAAGAAATCGCAACAAAATTTGTACAATATTAAACCAAGTTTCTTCAATTTCGCTATTTACACAGCGAAAATTATGTGATATAATTGATTTGATTTTAGAAATAGTAATATGTTGTTTTATGTACTATTAAGATAGGATTAAATAGGAGGAGATAAAAATGAAGAAGTTTGTTTCTGTTTTATTTGCGATTTTAATGGTTGCTTTTGCTACGATTCCTGCATTTGCAGCTGAAGATTCCGTAGAAAGTCCTGTTGCTACTACTGCACCCGCAACTACTTTTAAATATGAAGTTGATCTTATTCCAAGTGAGGGCGGCGACGGCAGCTACGAATTTACAACAGATATTGATGAAAACGGCGAACAGCACGTTCACATTATTCCAAAGCCAAACCCCGGTTATACATTTGATCACTGGGAAATTGACGGTCCTTACAAAACTGACAATAAGCTTACAGATTCCGAGATGGATCTTATCATTTCTGGCGATATTAAAGTAACACCTTATTATAAAAAGTCAGGCTCATCTACTGTTGAAACAGGTACAGTAAACAGAGATGTTAACAAGACTTCACCACAGACAGGTACTAACGATGTGCTTCCTTATGCAATAATTATGCTTTCAATTGCCGCATGCGGTGCTTCGGTTGTAATGCTTGTCAGAGCAAACAAAAGCAAATAATTAAGTTGTTAAGTTTTTCAGCCCCCGCAATTGCGGGGGCTGTTTTAGTTTCTTAATAAAAAATCTGCAAGACATTAGGGCAAGAAAAGCGGTAAGTACGAATCTGTCTGATTGAATAACATACAGCAGAATACGTCTACTTATTGACAATATATTAAAATAATGATAAAATATTTTAGTATAATATGTTATTAATTTGTTCTCAGGTTTAGATATAATGCTCACTGAATAAACGGCATAACACCGTTTTCGTATGAGCTGTTGGGTGATAATTTGATGAAAAGGAAAAAGAATGTTGTTTTAATTTCAATAATTGTGCTGTTTGCAATTGCCTTTTTGTGTGCGTGCGCCTATGTTGTAATAAAGGGTGTGCTTAACAGCGAAAACAGAAATGAATATAACAATATCGCAAGCTCCTATGCTGGCGAATTGTCGGAAAGTCAGAACAGTACCGAGATAACGGCTCCGACCGAAATCAATGTAAAAAAGGCAGAGAATCCCGTCGATTTTGACTCGCTTATAAAGCAGAATCCTGACATTTATGCGTGGATTTACATTCCTGATACGAATATTAATTATCCTGTTTGCCGTCACTCAACCGATGACAACTTTTATCTTGACCACGACATTTACAAGAACTACAGCTATGCAGGTGCGATTTACTCACAATTCTGTAATTCAAGAGATTTTGACGACAGAGTAACTGTGCTTTACGGTCACAATATGGCTGACGGTTCTATGTTTGCAAATCTGCATAAATTCAAGGATAAAGACTTTTTTGATAAAAATAAGAATTTTTATATTTACACCGAAAATCGTAAGCTGACTTATGAGGTTGTGTCTGCATTTGTGTATGATGACAGGCACATAATGAACTCTTTTGATTTTTCTGATGACAAGGTTTTTGAGGATTACCTTGATATGATTTCAAATCCACGATCGGTCAGCAGCAATACAAGAGAAGGGGTTAATCTTGATATTGACGATAATATTGTTGTGCTGAGCACATGCCTTAACAGCGGCGAAGGACGTTATCTTGTCCAGGGGGTACTGATTAATGATGAACAAACAAAATGACGAAGTTCTCAGTGAAGATAAAAATATATATTCACATTCTTACAGTGGTGATGAATGTATTAAAGCAGACGGTGTAAAAATTCCCGTAAAAAAAGATTCAAAAACTGTAAATGATGATATAGATGATTATATATTTACAAGAAAACGCATAGTAAAAAAAACTAAGCATGAAGAAAATAATACTTCTGCATATAGCGAAAAATATGAGCTTGTTAAGAGCGATAGGAGTAATGACAGAGTAAAAAGGAGCAAGCATAGGCACCGCCCTAAAAGGCATAGGATGAAACTCTGGAAAAAGGTGCTTATAAGTATCGGCTGTTTTTTCCTTTCTGTTATATTACTTGCAGTCGGAACTCTGACCTGTCTATTTTTCAAAGGCAGCAGCGAACTGCTTGACGGCAACTATACTATCACAGCTCCTGAGGGTGTTGAAACCCAGAATGACGGTGAATTTGTAGTCTATAACGGAAAGACATATCAGTATAATAAAAACGTAACAAATATCCTGTTTATGGGCATTGACAAGCGTGAGCTTGAAGAAACGGAAGTTCTTGGAACAGGCGGACAGGCTGACGTTATCGTTCTGCTTGCTGTTGACACCAAAACAGGCAAAATTTCAATGATAAATATTTCACGTGACACTATGACGGACGTTACCGTTTATTCGGCTAACGGAGGTTATGTCGGAAGCGAAACACAGCAGCTCTGCCTTTCCTATGCATACGGCGACGGCAAGGAGAAAAGCTGCGAAAATACTGTTAATTCGGTTAAAAGGTTGTTTTACAACATCCCGATAAAAACGTATCTTGCACTTGACCTTGACGGAATTGCGGCAGTCAATGACAGCGTAGGAGGAGTAGACGTTACCTCTCCCGAAACTATCGAAAATTTTGTTAAAGGGCAGAATTACCACCTTGAAGGACAGCTTGCAGAGTCGTTCGTGCGCTCAAGAAGTCACGAGAGTGCCGACGCTAACACTCTGAGAATGCAGCGCCAACAAGTGTATGTAACACAATTTATGAACAAGGTAATTTCGGCAACGAAAGAAAACATCACAACGCCTGTTGATTTGTTCAATGCATCTTCTCCATATACCTGCACAAATCTTAATCCGTCAAGAGTTCTGTATCTTGCCGAGTCGATAGTTATGAGCGACGGTATGTCGGTTGAAATGAGCACTGTTCCGGGTGAATCAAAAATGGGCAAAACCTACGCCGAATACTATGTAAACGAGAGCGAGTTTTACGAGCTTTTTTTAAGCGTGTTCTATACGCCTGTTCAGTAAACTATAATAAAATAAGGAGTCGGTTCAGACAATCAGTGTCTGAGCCGACTTTTAATTTTACGGGTTTTCAGCTATACCAACTTCATAAGAGAAAGGCATAATGCGTTTATTTCCTCTTTTGTCACGTCCATTTCGTATAAAACCCAACGCTTGATTGTATAAATCAGCGCCCCCGAAATCATTGATGCAATCAGCTCAGGCTTGCCCGGTAGAATAGCTCCGTTAGCAATGTCCTGCCTGAAATGACTGCAAAGGTCACTTTCAATTTCCTCCAGCAGAATATCCGTCAGCTGTCCAGCACCCGAGCATTTGATTATTGACGTGACAACACTGCGATTTCTGTCAACGAAGTCAAGAGTGCAGTTAAGCAATGCGGTATAAAAAGTCTGAGGACGTTTTTCATCGTAGACGAGAGTCTGTTTTTCTTTGAAAGAGTCCTGCAACTCACGTATAACAAAGGCGAAAAGCTCGTATTTATCGCCGAAATGCTTGTAGAATGTCGCTCTGCGTATCATGGCTTTGTCGCAAAGCTCGCACACGGTAATGTCGTCAAAATCCTTTTCTTTCAAAAGCTCAAGCAAAGCGTCTGTGAGCAGCTTATACGTCCTCTGGATGCGAAAATCAAGTTTCTTTTTCATAAAAAACTCCTCTGGTTAGGAAACATTTTATATATTTTGTCAATTATCGTTTTAAAATAAAAATCTGTTCTGTTGACTATTCATCAAAAATAATTATACTTGTAAGCGTAACAGCTGTCAAGTAACAGCATTGGTATTACTGTAAAAAGGAGGCTTAGTAATGAAAATTTATGATTTAAAGTATAACGCAAAACCGCCGAATGGCTTTGAACATCGTGAGGCGTATATCATCGGCGGGGGAATTGCAGGGCTATCAGCTGCTGTCTATCTTGTTGACGACATTCATATGCCAGGCAACAGTATCACGATTATGGAAGCAAGCGGAGAAATCGGCGGCTCAATGGACGGAACAGGCAACGCCGTAACGGGTTATCTCTGCCGTGGTGAACGTGAGCTTGAACCGAATATGGAGTGCCTGTGGAATATCTGCTCTAAAATTCCGTCATTGCGCAACGAGGGCAGAACGATTTTAGATGATGTGTGGGATTACAACTATGAGCATCCTCTGCACAACGAATGCCGTCTTGTTGTTGAAGGAAAAACAATTCCCTGTCACGACTTTTCAATGGACAAGGAGTGTGTGCAGGCAATGCTTAAGGTGCTTTTCTGCGACGAAAAGGAGCTTGAGGGAAAAACAATTGCCGACGTGTTCCCCGAAAGCTTTTTCCACTCAAACCTCTGGCTTACCTTTCACAATATGCTTGCCTTCAAGCAGTATCACAGCGCAATTGAGGCAAAGCGTTATTTCCGCAGATTTACGCATTTTATGCCTGAAAGTGACTACGAGCACGGAATATTGCACACGGATTTGAATGAGTATGACGCAATTATACTGCCGATTATCAAATGGCTTGAGAGGAAGGGCGTTAATTTCCATACATACACAGAGGTTACGGAAATTCTTATGAGCGACGACAATAATACTGTTGTCGGAATACGCTACAATGTATCGGACAGAGAGTATGTTATCAACGTTGCAAAGGACGATATGGTCATTTTTACGAACGGCTCTATGACGCAGAATTCCGAATTCGGCGACAATACTACCGTTGCTCCGACGAACCGTGATACAACAAACCGCGGCTTGTTCACAGTCTGGGAAAAGCTTGCAAAGCGTGACAGGAAGTTCGGCAATCCCGAAAAGTTTATAAGTGACATCGACAAGACAAAGTGGGTTTCTTTCTTCCCGACAATTACAGACTTCCCCGAATTTTACGACAGAATCGAAAAGCTCTCAGGCAGACCGACAGGCACAAACGGAATTATCTCATTCCCCGAGTCAAACTGGGATATTTCCTACCTTGCATACCACGCACCGTATTTTCCGAATCAGCCCGGAAATGTACAGGTCGGCTGGGGCTACGGATTATGGGGAGAAAGACCGGGAAACTACATCAAAAAGCCGATGTGCGAATGTACGGGCAATGAGATTATGACCGAGATGCTCTACCACTTCGGTATGCTCGACATCAAGGACGAGCTTTTAGAGCACAGCTATATTTCCACCTGTGTGATGCCGTATATCACGTCGCAGTTTATGCCGAGAAATATTGACGACAGACCTAAGATTATCCCCGACGGATGTACGAATTTAGCCTTTGTCGGACAGTTTGTAGAAACTCCCGAGGACGCAGTATTTACCGTTGAAACCTCCTGCCGGACGGGAATGTATGCGGCGTATCGGCTTTCGGGCGTTGAGAAAAAGCCGCTTGAGGTTGCTCCTACCTTCTATGATTTGCGCTATATTATCGGACAGCTGAAAAAGATTCAGAATATCAACGGCGAAATAACATCAAAGGATTTGCCGAAAATAAATCCTCTCAAAATAAGAGAAACAGAAAAAATTCTGCTTAAGCTTATCAACGGCGTTGAAAAATACCCGAGCCTTTATCCGGGCAAAGAGCCGCCTGTTAAGTTATAAGCTGATTTATAAATAAATTTCGGGACGTCAGATACCGTACAATACGGTGGCTTACGTCCCCTTTTTTTCATTATATATTTATTTTTAGCTTATTTCGTGAGAATTGTTAATTCCTCAAATAAAATCAGAAATTCAATCGTCGATTTTTGATAAAATATCTTTTACGGTATCGCAATAAACCTTTGGATTATTCATAAACATACTGTGACCTGCATTTTCAATCCAATAAAAGGCTTTGTCGGGTGCTTCTACACTTTCGTAATAAGCCTCGGCATCTTTCTGACAAACAGCATAATCGCCTTTTCCTGCAAGATAATAAACGGGCACATCATAGGTTTTTGAAAGCGTATCAATATCAAAGCCAAAGAAAGCATACTCCATTACTTCTCTGTTCTGAGCAAAGAATTTTTCCGTATCCATTTGTGATATAAACCATTTCATATCCTCAGAATTCATATCGGGAGAAGTAATACCCGTAATCATCTGAGAAAGTCCCGACATTTTGCCTTCGCAGGCAATGTATTTTGAAGTTATTGAAACAAGCTGACTGAGGTCGTCAAGCGACATATCGTCATATCTGCTGACCTTACTCATTCTCTCAAGTAGCTCAGTAAGCTTTTGCTCATCTTCCGTTTTTTTGATTTCATCTTTTTCAAGAGCTGTTTTTGCGGCGTTGAGCTTATTTTCATAGAGATTTGTAATCTGACTGATTCCGATATAACAGCTCACGTTTTCGGGGTGTTCCTGCACATAGATACTGCCTATTACCGTTCCCCAGGAATGTCCTGCAATAATTACTTTTTCCTTGTCGAAGCGTTCTTTTGCATACTCAACGATTTCATTCAGGTCGTCAACAAGCAAATCTATGTCGGCATTTGCATCGCAGTCATTTGCGTAGTATGTTCTTCCGCATCCACGCTGGTCATAATTGATAATAGTAAGCTCTGATTCAAGCTCCTTCTGATAATAAGCAGATACATATCCCATAGGACTTGCAGGACCGCCGTGAATGAAAATCATAACGGGATTTTCGGTGTTTTCTCCACGAATCTGAATGTATTGCTTCATTCCGTCTATATCAATGTATGTTGACTCCTGAATACCGTTTTCGGTATTAATTTTGTTTTTATTGCTGTTTATCAGACGTGGAACAAAAACCGACAGTACCGCAAGTACAATAATCGATAAAATAAAAATAAGTACAATAAGCATAGCTTTTTTAAGTTTCCTTTTCATTATTATTTCCTCGAATCAAGAAAGTCCTGCAAGATTATCGTTGCCGCAACCTCGTCAACAACATTCTTTCGCTTTTTTCCTCTTGTGTTTGTCGTGTTCAAAAAGTTGTGTGCCGTAATTGTTGTTCCACGCTCGTCCTGCATAACGGTTTTTATGCCCGTAATTTCTTCAAGCTCCCTTGCAAAGGCTCTTGCGTTCTGTGCGCTTTCGCCCTCGCTTCCGTCCATATTTTTCGGCAGTCCCACAACAACTAATTCCGCTTTGGTGTCCTTTACCGCCTGCACTGCCTTTTCCATAAGCCTTTGCGGTGACTTTTCAAAAATAACCGTATAGGGGGACGCTAAAAATTCCGTTTTATCGCACAGTGCAATGCCTGTTCTGGCTTTGCCGAGGTCTATCGACATTATAATCATAAATACATTCCTTTCAAAGCTGTGTTTACTCCATAATTATAAATCAAAATTTCATAATATACAATATATTTAATAAAGCTGTGATTGTCGGCTTTATTTTTTTTAAACTGACTTTTAGGGCGGGTTATAAATCCGCTTTCTGAAATTTCTACAAAAGAATATAAAAACGCTCATTCACATAATGACAAAACGATTGCGGTCTTTATCATATAATAAACTTGCAACAATAAATCAACTGATTTTCGGTAAAAGGACGTAGAATATTATGGAAAGCACAAAAGCCTTAAGAAGAAAAACAAGCGACAACCGCAACGATTTTGTAAGAAACGGAGTTGTCAATTTCATATATCTGCTGTGCGGAATCCTTGTGTCAAGGGGAACTCTGTTAGGTACTCTTGCACCGTTCGGTGCGTCATATGCGGCGGCAGTCCCGAAAAAATACCTCTTTTCATCGCTTGTCGGAACGGCGTTCGGCTATATTCTGCTGAAACCCACCGACAGCTTCAGGTACATAGCCGTCATTGTGGCAATCGGTGCACTGCGCTGGCTTATGAGCGATATTGAAAAGGTAAGCCGCAGCAGACTTTTCGCTCCGCTTGCAGCCTTTCTTCCGACTCTTGCAACGGGAATTGCGCTTTTGTTTGCGAGTACAAGCACACTTTCTTCCTTTGCAGACTGCTTTATTGAGGCTGTGCTTTCGGGTGCAGCGGCTTACTTTATAAGCGTTTCGGTTGAGCTTGCAGACGAGAAGAGGGGAATTTCCGCCTACACCAGGCAGGAAACCGCCTGCCTTGTTATGACGGGCTGTGTGCTGATTCTTGCGTTCGGAAGCCTGACCTTTGAGGGAATTTCACTCGGCAGAATCATTGCAATAACAGCTGTTTTGCTCTGCGCAAGATACGGCGGAGTAAACGGCGGCGCAGTCTGCGGAATTGCAACGGGAGCAGTTTTCAGCATTGCAAGCAGAGCGCAGGGCTTTGTCTGCGGCGGCTTTGCCTTCGGCGGACTTATGGCAGGAATGTTTGCGCCTGTGGGCAAGCTCGGCTGCGCAATAGCGTTTCTGATTTCAAACGGAGTTATGAGTCTTGCATTCGGCGAAAACACCCAGCTTGCCGCAGTACTGATAGAAAGTCTTGTCGGCTCGGTTGTGTTTATGATACTTCCGAAAGAGGTCGGCAACATAATTTCACCCGTTTTTTCAAACGAGAAAAATTCATCCCTCGGCGAAACCTTGCGAAAGAATATCGTTATGCGCCTTGATTTTGCCTCAAAGGCGATTTACAACGTGCGTAACGACGTTAATTCTGTTTCCGATAAGCTCAAGGATTTGTATTCACCGAGCTTTTCTGTGGTGTGCGAAAACGTGGAAAAAGAGGTCTGCAACAACTGCGGACTCAAAACCTATTGCTACGAGCATAAGCAGGGCGTGACAAGAGACGACTTTTTCAGGCTTGAGGAATTGCTCGAAGCGCAGGGCAGAATTAGCGAAAGCGACGTTGAGGACGCATTCGTCAAGAACTGCTGTAAGAAGGGCGAAATTGCACGCAGTATGAATTTAAACTACCGTGAATACCTATCGGCTCTCGAGGCTCAGCGCAGAGTTTCCGACGTGAGAGGTGTTGTGGCAGGACAGTTTTCGGGCGTCAGCGACATTCTCAGCGATTTGTCCGATGAATTTAAAAACACAATGAGGTGCGATACCGAAAGCTCGGAGAGGATAGTTTCAGCCCTCAGCGCACTCGGCGCAATTCCCGTTGAATGTATCTGCCTTGTGTCTGACGGCGGCAGAATGAGCGTTGAGCTGGAGCTTTCGTCAAAGGGCGACAGCAAACTGTCAAAGGGCACTATAATGCGTGAGGTTTCAAAGTGCTGCGGCAGAAGATTTGACTTGCCGACTGTTACTTGCGAGGGCGACAGAATTAGGGCGGCACTCTGCGAAATGCCCGTCTACGACGTTGAAATCGGCTCTGATCAGCATATTGCAAACAACGGCAAGCTCTGCGGCGACTGTCTTGATTACTTCAATGACGGATTCGGTAAGACGTACGCCCTTGTCTGCGACGGAATGGGCACAGGCGGCAGAGCGGCTGTTGACGGCAATATGGCTGTGTCGGTAATGGGCAGACTTCTGCGTTCGGGACTTTCGGCAGACAGCTCGTTGCAGATTGTTAACTCTGCACTCATGGTAAAAAGCGAGGACGAGTCGCTGTCAACGCTCGACTTGACGGGAGTTGATTTGTACACAGGCAAGATAACGCTGAAAAAGGCAGGCGCACCTGCAACATTTGTCAGGAAAAACGGCAGAGTAATGGTCAGAGAAATGCCGTCACTGCCTGTCGGAATTTTAAACGGAGTAAAATTTTCATCAGATACGGTAAATCTTTCATCTGGAGATATGGTGGTAATGGTGTCAGACGGAGTAATAACAGGTGACGAAAAATGGCTTGAAAAGCTGATAAGAAGCTGGAACGAGGGAAGCACTCAGGAGCTTGCACGTGCAGTAGTTGACGAGGCAATAAAACGCAGAGGCAACAGCCCCGACGATGATATTACAGCGCTTGCAATAAGAATTACGGACAACGAAGTATAACGCTTATACGGGTGATGACTTGCAGAAATGCGGTTGTCACCCTGTTTATTAATGTAATGGTAAAACACTTTCATTATATATAAAAAGTATTATTTTGAAAATTTATGGCGTTCTCCTGAACTAAAATATTTACTTTTATACTTTTATGTGTTAAAATTTTAATGTATAAAATCAAGGAATCACTAAATTAATCAGTGCTTCCTTATTGCCGTAAAGAGGAGGCAAATATTTTGAATTCAAAGCTTAAAAATGAGTCAACCGACTTTTTGTTTGACGCAATACTCTCCCTTGATAATAAGGAGGAATGCTACAGATTTTTTGAGGATTTGTGCACAAGTGCAGAGCTAAAGGCTATGTCACAGCGACTTGTCGTTGCAAAAATGCTCACCGAAAAAAAGGTCTACACCGAAATTGTAAAGGAAACAGGTGCGTCAACCGCCACCATAAGCCGTGTAAAACGTGCACTGTTTGATAACGACACCTACGGCTACACGCTCGTGCTTGACAAGCTCCTCGGCGAGGAAAACAAGTAATGGCAAGCTACGTTTCATTTGCAAGGTTCTACGACGGACTTATGGAGGACGCAGACTACGAAAAACGCTGTGATTATCTTCTTGAGCTTTTTAAGCGCCACAATCACGAAACGGGAATAACGCTTGATTTAGCCTGCGGAACAGGCTCGCTTACCCGTTTGCTCGCCAAAAACGGCGTTGACGTTTACGGAGTAGATTCAAGTGCCGAAATGCTCAGCGAGGCTATGCAGAGAACGTATGAGGAAGGACTCGACATTCTCTATCTAAGGCAGAAAATGCAGTCGCTCGACCTCTACGGTACAATCAACACCTGCGTCTGCACACTCGACAGCATAAACCACCTCACAAAAACCGAGGACGTTAAGAAAGCCTTTGACAAGGTCGGGTTGTTTATGGATAACGACGGTCTGTTTGTGTTTGACGTGAATACGGTGTACAAGCACCGTGAGGTTTTAAAGGACAATACGTTTGTTTTTGAGAATGAAAAGGTTTTCTGCGTGTGGCAGAATTCACCTCGTGAAAACGATATTGTCGATATTAATCTTGACTTTTTCGAGGAGGAAAACGGCGTTTACTACCGCTCCTCGGAAAGCTTCAGCGAGCGTGCGTATTCCGATGAACAGATAAGAGAAATGCTCACAAACGCAAGCTTTAAGGTTGAAGCTGTCTATGGCGATCTGACCTTTGATAAGCCAAAGGAGAACGAGCAAAGGGCAATCTATGTTGCAAGAATGGTAAATTCGAGAAACAAGGAAATTTAAGGAGTAAGTATAAATATGGATAAGATAATCCGCTGTATTACAAGTGACGGAGCAATTATGGCGGCGGCAATTGATGCGTCCGACATAGTTTTTACCGCCAAAAAGCTTCATCATCTTTCAAAGAGCGCAACAGCCGCACTCGGCAGACTTCTCTGCGCAACTTCAATAATGGGCGCAATGCTCAAGCAGAACAACGCTACGGTAAACCTGCGTGTAATGGGTGACGGTGAGCTTGGCCCTGTTATCGCAGTAGGCGACAGCAAGGGCAACGTAAAGGGCTACGTCGGCAACGCAAACTGCCCGACGGAGTTTTACTCAAACGGCAAAATCAACGTTGCAAAGGCAGTAGGCAGAAACGGTGTGCTCAACGTTATGCGTGACTATGGAACGGGCGAGCCTTATATCGGACAGGTTGAGCTTGTCAGCGGCGAAATTGCCGAGGATATTACAAATTACTATGCAACAAGCGAGCAGACTCCGACAGTCTGCGCTCTCGGTGTGCTTATCAATAAAGAGGACGGTGAGGTTATGCTCGCAGGCGGCTTGCTGATTCAGCTTCTCCCCGGTGCAGACGATTCTACAATTGACAAGCTTGAAAAGAATATTGAAAAGCTCGACCCCGTAACTACAATGCTTGCAAAGGGAATGAGCATTCTGGACATCTGCAAAACTGCGCTTGAGGGCTTTGAAGTTGAAGTGCTTGACGAGTTTCCCGTTCACTATGCCTGCGGTTGTTCAAAGGAAAAGCTTGAAAGGTATTTCTGCACGTTAAGCGACGAGGACGTACGCTCCTTAGCGGATGAAAGCGGAACTGCAACGGCTACCTGTCATTTCTGCAACAAGCGTTATGTGTTCACAAAGGACGACCTTGAGAGAATTATTAAAGAGAAAAATCAAAAATAACAAAACCTGAGTGTTATCAGTAAAAATGCCTGACGAAAAATTTTTAAATTTTTTTGAAAAAAGTGTTGACATTTTGGCTCAGATGTAGTATTATAATACACGTCGCTGAGAGATACAGCAAAATGGCGAAGCGACAAAGGCATGTGGGAGCATAGCTCAGCTGGGAGAGCATCTGCCTTACAAGCAGAGGGTCATAGGTT
>JBJFHX010000014.1:0-24064 GCA_051893995.1 Ruminococcus sp. | reverse complement strand
TGTGATATTCTACCGAAATAAATCTTCCTGCCATTGAATTGAGCGCAGAGGTAACAATTGTTGCGTACTGAACAAAATTATTTGCAAGCCCTATAAAGCCGTAGGCTTCTGTTCCTAGTGACGAAACAAGATACGGGGTCAGAAAGAAGTTTATGCCTATAGTAACGCCGAAGGCAACTATACTTGCTATTATGTTTATTGACATTTGTTTGCCGGTTGATTTGTTTGCCATAGATATTATTCCTTTGAGTCGGATTTACAGATTTGTTTCAGATAAGAAAATGATTTTTGACGTTCTGCGTCGATTGCTTTATCGACAAAATTCCAGTCGGATTGTTCATCAATATCAGGACAGCCGTTATCTGACAAAATCCGGCTGTCAAGCTTTAAGGTATTAAGCAGTTCTTCGGAGCGTATGTTTCTTGAAGACGCTGTTTCTGTTTCAACAATAAAATTCTTATGATATATTACCGAGAAAGCCGTGCCGTGAAATGAATTTGTACATACATACGATGCATTCTTAATCAGACCGACAAATTTATCGGCAGTTACGGAATCCATATATTCAACACCGTCATACTTTTTGTATTGCAGCTTGTTAAGGTAAATGACTTTCATTTTCTTTTTTTTACCGAGCTTTACGGCAAAGTCTATGAGCTTTCTGGGCTTAAGCACTGTAAATAAAAAAATGTAGGGCTCTTCAATTGTGTTTACAGCTAATTTGTCCCATTTTTCTTTTGTAAGCAACAGCGTGGGGTCAATATTTACAAGTGCATCTTTTCCTACAAGCTCCTTAACAAGCCTTGCTCCGCTTTGCTCACGAAGTGAATAGCCTGAAAAGTCACTTATTCTTGAAGCAAATTCTTCTTTTAAATTCTCCGGGATAGCTTTTGAAGCTATGCTTGCGGCATAGGAAAATTTTTGTTCGGGGCGTGCAAAGGTGAGAAAATAAACCGGATCAAAGCCAACGCAGGTGGGACTCCATACCTGGTCGCTTCCTGTGATTATTGCGCCGTATTCGTCTGCCGCCTCGGAAATATTTTTTTGGGTATACGGCTTGCTCAATTTCAGATGAGCATTTACAAATTCCGTTCGTGTTTTACATTCCTTTTTTATGCCCGAAGCAGTAAGTAAATTCCATACCATTCCTTTTACAGGATTTCCTTTTATCGGTCTTATAGCCTTCTGGTAGTGATTTACCATATATTCGCAGTTGTAGTCGATAATCTCGTTATCAATTCCAAGCTCAAAAAGGGAGTTTTGCAGTGCATATGCCTGGAGCATTGCTCCGTAGCTCAAAGCTCGGTGAAAGGTGAGAATACCAGTTCTTTTATTCATATTTTCTGATGCTCCTTTTCCTCATATGTAAATCGGGGCGGCAGTTTCTGATATAGAGAGAAAGCATTATGCCTATTGCAAAAAACCAGCAGAATACAATCTGTTTTGAATATATCGGATTGCCCGTTACGCCGTAAATCAACATCATCAACTGAATATACAATGAAAAAAACAACAGATATGAATTATCCTTGTCAGATGAAATCTTTTTCAGTACTCTGAAAGACAGAACAAGCGAGAAAACAACAAAGGCAAGCAATAATGCAGAGCCTATAATTCCAAGCTCGCCGAGAGCCTGTAAATAGCTGTTGTGTCCGTTGTACTGCCATTCCTTGTTTCCTACGGTCATTCCGTGGATTCTGGTGTATTTGTTGAACGAGCCAAAGCCTGCGCCGAATTTCCAGCAATCTAAAATCATCTGATACAGGTAACCCCAGAGAATATCACGGTTTCCGAGAGTCTCCAGATTTTCGCTGTCCATAAAACGGTTGAAAATATTAGCGGCCTTCGGCACAAACATAACAAGAAAGAAAAGTGCACCGAGAGCAATCAAAATTACGCAAGCCGCTGTAAATACCTTGCTGTGCATTTTTGAAACAATCATAAAAAGTGCAAAGCAGATAATACAGATAATAAACAGTGTGCGTTTTCCCGTCAGCATAAGGGCAATCAGGAATACCGCAAGAAAGAATAAATCTTTTTTGGAAATCTTTCCTGAGGAAAAATATTTTGCAAATGAAATGGCAATTCCGACATTTAAAATATATGCGGCTTCGGTTTTTTCTCTTGCAAAGCCTGAATAAGTTCCTATTGCAAGCTCATTGCGTATGCTTTCGTTAACCGAAGCAGTGCCGAGCGGATTGACAATAAATTTAAAGTATGTGAGCATACAGTTTTCTACAAGTGCACTTAAAATAATTGAAAATGCAATTACAATACAAATGACATACATTACGGTAAGTATCTGAGAGTATCTTTTGACAGGCAAATCCAGAAAAAGCAGGGTAAAAGCACAGAGATAGATGAGTAATAAATTCAGCGTTGAAGACCGGTCGTATGAATAGAACAGAGAAACAGCAACAAAAGCCAGAAATAAAAATGCCGATACGGTTACTGAATTCAGGTGAATCTTTATGTCTGAAAGAACGAACATAAATACAAATAATATTCCTGTTAAATAAATCAGCGGCTGCCTTAAAAACAGAGGAAATGCCGAGGCACCGCCCACGCAGATAATGGGCAACGCAATAAGCAGAAATATCTGCCATAAATCCTTTAATTTAAAATTAATTTCTTTTTTCATTACAGAAATTGCTCCTTAATGGAAATCAGTTTAATTAACAATACAATCAATACTTATCAAAATATCGGGTCATAAGACAGAAAAGCTTTTTATTTAGCTTCAGAACGGAAAAACGGGTGTAGTCCTTGGGTTTAAGGTACTTTTTGCAGTATTTTCTGTCAAAGCCTCTTATGTAGGAAATAATTTCCTCACGCTTTGCAGAGTATTTCCGGTATCCGCCCATTGTAATCATTCTTTTGAGAACACGAAGTGAAGTGGAGATTTTATTAGCAGCAGCGTAGTCCTCAAGCTGAGGAAAACGCTCTTTTGTAATGTCAACAATTCTGTCGGCAAAATATATGCAGTCAAAAAATTTATCGGAAAAGCCGTTGAGGGTTGAGGAACCGTCCCTTCTGAAATATGTATATTTAGCAACGCTTTTGTGTACCGTTTTTTTCGAATTCACGGCTGCCTCAAAAAAGTAGAACATATCCTCGTTGATTTTTCTGCCCTCTTCAAAACGAATTTTGTCGCAGATTTCTCTTTTGAACAGCTTTGTATAAACCCCGATGTTCATATATTGAGTGAAGAATTTGTATGCAAATTCTTCGGGAGTATTCCATATTTCAAGCTCGCCCGTTGAGGACGTCTTTTCACTGCCGTTTGGAAGAACTATTTTTACGTCTACCATCGAAAGCTCTGCGTCATTTTCAAGCATAATGGTGCAGAGGGTTTCGTACAAATCTCTGTCGGGCAAATCGTCGCTGTCGCAAAAGCCGATAAGACTGCCCTTTGCAGCGGCAATTCCGTTGTTGCGAGCCGCACAAACGCCCGAATTCGGCTGGTGCAGTACTCTTATATTTTCATATTCTTTTTCAAATCTGTCGCATATCTCTCCGCTTTTGTCCGTTGAGCCGTCGTCAACAAGGATTATTTCCAGATTATCATATGTCTGGTTGACAAGCTCAACAAGCGTTTTTTCAAGATAATTTTCAGCGTTGTAAATCGGAACAATTATAGAAATCAGCGGATTATTCAAAGCAATCACCTGTAATCAGTTAAATTCAGCCAGAGCTCTGTCGAGAAATGCACGGGATTCTGCTCTGTGGCTTTCAACCTTTTTATATACCGTATCAAAGTCAATTCTTTTTTCAACAGCGTCAATATTTCCGTCAAAGCGGCGGTCGGAAAGACCGTAGTTACTGCAAAAGCTGTCAATACGTGAGTTTTTTGAAGAAATGCTGTTGTCGGAATAGCGGTTGAAAACAAGAAACTGCTTATTATATAGCATTGAAAAAACCGAGCCGTGAAATGAGTCGGTAAAAACATATTCGGCATTTCTTATGAGATTTACAAATTCGGCAGGACCTACGTCAAACGGCGCATAGTCGCCGAAGTTTTCGTCAGCCTTGTTGTAGCTGTCCATATGATGCGACGTAACAATTTTCAGTCCCTTTTTCCTTGCAAATTCCGTTACTGCGCTGCGGTATTCGGGGGTTTTTCCGAGAAAATAAGCGAAAATATACGGCTCGTCATACATACGCTTGTCGGGAATTTCTCTGTCCCAATCCTCTTTGTCAAGCAAAAGAACAGGGTCAACAACAACCTCTGCCGATTTGCCGCTCAGGCTTTCAACAAGCTTTTTTCCGCTGTTTTCACGAACGCTGATAAAGTCCATTCCCGACAGAAATTGATTGTACAGACTATGATATTTCTTTTCAATCTGCGATACGCCGAAGCTTGCTGCATAGGAAATTTTAGTTTTGCCTTCGGGCACAAACATAAGGTTGTAGAAATTTGACGTAATTCCGCCGGGTGCCCACAGCTGGTCACTGCCTACCATAACGGCGTCATACTTTTCTGCGGCTCTGCAAAGCTCGTCATAGCCATAATACATCGGCGAAAGCGAGGTGAAGTGTTCCTTGGAAAATTTTGCAAGGCAGGAATTACGAAGGTTATTGTTTTGTTTTAACTGCGGGTGCATTAAAAGCCTGAGCTTTTTCTGGTATCTTACAAGCACACGGTCGCTGATAAAAACGGGATTGAAAAGCCTCGGAAGTGATTTTAAAAGCAAAGCAGGAGTAATTTTCTTTTTATAGCGTATGATTTCAAAGTCAATTCCGCGTTTTTTCAGTTCGACGGTTGTAGCGTAGCTCTGTAGCTGGCTTCCGTAATTTCTGTGCTGATAGCAAACGCATATTCCAAGCTTTTTCATAATATCAAATCTTTCTTTATTTTCTGATTAATTTCAAAATTTTCTGCTTTAGTGAAACAGGAATCATCTTTTTAATTTTTGTTTTGGGATTTATCTTAAATTTCAGCTTTGTTTTAACATACAGGTCAAAATCTCCGTCAATTCCGTCATATATGCCGTCACGGCACGACGGACGTTTTGACGGTGAAACAAGGTTGCCGTTTTTAACAGCGGCTTTTTCAAGCGTTGAGGGAATTGCTTTTACACTGCCGCTTATTTCCTCCCACGCTTTTCTGCCCCTTTCGCTGTTCACAAGTACAAGCGAAACGCCGTTGCTGTCGAAAAATTCGGGGTGTATTTTCTGTATGCCCCAGTAGTCGGCAAGCGTGATGTCGCCTGCACGCTCGGAGTTTGCAAATTTGCAGTTGTAACAGCTTTCACGGTAGGTTTTGCAGTTTAAAAAAGCATTGTAGTATGCGTCAAAAAAGCCGTAGTCGGACTTGCTCTTTTTGTCGCTTGAGGCTTTGTAGTATAAGTCCCAGCCACGCTTTTCTTTGCTCCGGAAGTTGTATTCGGTGAGCTTTCCACCGAGCTTTCTGCCCATAAAGTCTATGTATTTTGCAAACAGCTTCGGACTCGGCACACCGTGACACACGATGTCAACAACAAGCAGATTCGGATAGTCCTTATTCAGAAACGCCTTAAGTCCTGCCGCCTGACAGCCTGTTCCGCTGAAAAGCACCTCTCTGCCGCTTTCAAGCTCCTTTTTAACCTGAGTGTAAACTCCCCTTGTGTCGCTCTGCACGTACTTTGAGCTTTGCAGTCTGTAAAGCTCGTCCCTGCTTTCTACGGCAACGTGCTTTGCAACGAGGTTTTCGTCATAGGCACAGCCGAACACAACGCCGCCCCTGTCAAGCACGTTAAGCGCAAGCGGAACGAAAATTCCGCCCGAGGTGCTGTTGAAAACAGTATTGCGGTCTGTGTATTTTGCGGCGTAAACCTCGGGATTTTTGCCACGCTTAACGTCAGTTGCAATCGGACAGCGTTTTGTGCAGAGTCCGCAGTCTGTGCAGAGGTCAGCGTTTACAACAGGATATAAAAATCCCTCGCTGTCGTATTCAAAAGTAATGCATTTTTTCGGGCAAAGCTGAACGCAGGCGTTACAGCCGCAGCAGTCCTTGCCGATTTTCATTATATTATTCAAGGCACTCACCTATCATATTTCTGAGTGTATCGTATGATTTCCGGCGTTCAGCTTCAATTTTCCGATTGACTTCATCAAAATCAATTCTGTTGTCGGTAATTGAAAAATCGTCATAGCTTTTAAGAATTCTGTTTTCATAGCCTATGAGCGATAAAATGCTCGAAATTCTCTCGCTGTAGCTTTTCGGCAGAACGTCAACAAACTGCGTGTTGAGCCCGATTGCAAAGGCTGTTCCGTGAAAAGAATCGGTAAGAAAATACTCGGCATTCTTTATGTACCACAGAAATTCCTCAACAGGAGGACAGCAGATGAATTTTCCGCTGCGTACCATATGATGAAAGCAGTGGCTTATTCTGTAAAGCTTAAGACCTTTGCTCTTTGCAAAAGCCTTAGCGTATTTGTCAAAGTTTTTGTTGGGGTGGAGCTGGTAAACAAGGACGTATTTTTCACTGCATTCACGCTTAGGAATGATTTTTTCCCACTCGTCCTTTGTCAGCAAAAAGGTGGGGTCGAGCGCCTGACTTGCGTTTACGCCCAGCTCCTCTGCAATTTTAACGCCGCTGTTTTCACGTACGGAAACGCAGTCGTATTTTCCGAGCAGATTTGAAATAACAGGCTTGTCCTCGTCTTTAACGCTGCTTCCGCCAAAGCTTGCGGCGTAGGAAATGCGTTTCTGACCGTCCTTTAAAAACGACATAAAGTAAACAGGGTCGATTTTGTCGCAGGTAATTGTGTTCCACACCTGGTCGCTGCCCGTCATATATACGTCAGCCTTCGGGCAGTCGTCAGTCAGCTCCTGCTCGCAGTTATATTCCTTTTCCGTTACCTTTACGATTTTTCTGTACTGTTCAAAACGCTTGCCTGCGTAGCTGTAAACAGGCTTTTGCGTGAGCATATACACAAAGCGTGTCAGCGCGTTTTTGTTCCACTTTGAGCACTGCAAAAGCGTATGAACAAGCTCCTTTGGCTTTTCGTCGCTCCTGTAGTAATTTATGCAGACGGGATTGTAACCGAGCTTTTCAAGCGCAGTCTGAGTTGCATAAGCCTGTAGCACCGAGCCGTAGTTTGAAACCGTATGACGTGTAAGATATGCAACAGTTTTGTCTTTGTTTGTACGGCTCATAATCATTCTCCCTTGTGTTTTTTAATGAGTTTCTCGTATAAATCAAGCAGTCTTTCAATATATTTTTCGGGGTTGAAGTCGGCTTTTGCCGAATTGACGGCGTTGATTCCCATCTGACGGTATTCGTCATCTGAGAGTGCACAGACCTTTTCAATGCAGTTTTTAAGGTCGTCGCTGTCAAACGGCTTGCAGATAAAGCCTGTTTTGCCGTCCACAACGATTTCGGGGAGTCCGCCGTAATTGCTGACGATTACGGGCTTGCCCTGCGACATTGCCTCCATAATCGCATACGGTCCGTTTTCGTACCATTCACTCGGCAGAATAATGCATTTTGCCTCGGCAACGTACTTTTTCAGCTCATCGCCCGACTTAAAGCCGAGCATTTTGATTTTGTTTCCGAGATTTTTTTCGTCTATATATGCCTTTACCTCGTCCTCTACAGGACCTGTGCCGAGTATGTAAAGCGGAATGTCGATGTTGAGCTTTTCAACCGCCTTGACAAGCGTAAGCACACCCTTTTCTTCGGAAATTCTGCCGAAGTAGAGAAGATAGCCCTTGTCGGGATTGTCCGAGGAATAGACTGTGTCAACAGGCAGAAAGTTTTTCATATGTATGATTCCGGAATGAATAATGCCCGATTCCTCAAGCTTTTTCTTGTAAAAAGCCGACGGAGTGATGAACAAATCAATGTCGTCGTAAATCTTCATCCGCTTGTAGTTTATTGCCTCGATTGCGGCAAGCGCACTTTTCGCCGTTGAGCCTTTAACGCACTTGTTCTTTATGCAGTTTGAGTATTTTCCGTGCAGGCAAAGCTCGCACACCTTGCCGTTCGAGAGCATTTCGTGATTCGGGCAGACGCAGTTGAGGTCGTGAATCGTAAACACAATCGGAATGTTGTATTTTCTGATTACACGCACAATCGAAAGCGTTATGTGGCGATGCACAAGGTTGATGTGCACAACGTCGGGGTGCTCCTGCTCAATCAGTGCGGATATGCACTTTTTAGCCTCAAAGGAGTACAGCACACGAAAGCCTGCCTTGACCTTCTGCATTTTTGAAATATCGCCGTTGAAGTCAACGTTGCTGACAAAGTACTTTTCCTGCTCGCAGGGGCGGTTGTTTTCATCAGCCATTGCAAAGTAAATTACATCGTGGCCGTGCGCCTGCAACAGCTTTGCAAGTCCGAAATAGTAGGTTTCACTGCCGCCCTTGACGTAGTGATATTTATTTACAAGTAAAATTTTCATTTTTTACCTCTGCTTTTAAGTGAACGCACCATCGGGTAGAGCTTTGAGTGAACAAGCGAAATTGCCGCAATCATCATTCCTTTCGGCATAATGTTGCAGACTGTGGTCATCAGCTTTTTGCTCTTTTTCCTGTCGTCGGGGTACTGCGGAAAGTCCTTCCACGGCGACATTTCCTTGTATTTAAGGTAATCGCCGACAAATGGGTGGTTGTTCTTTTCGTTCCACGGACGTGTTCCCGACAAAAAGCAGGATGTGTAGTGGATAATGTACGGGTCAGTTACAGCCTCGTTGTACTCCTGCTCGCTCAGGTGATGCTCGGGCTTTCTTACCTTCATCAAATCCTTGAAGTTGAAGTCAAAGAAAACAGTCATTGCGTCATACTTTGTGTGAATTACCTTTACAAGTCCCCTCTTTGAGAGAACGCCGTTTAATACACCTTGGTCAACGTAGGTGATGTCGCCGTTGTGGGCAATGATGAATTCAAGAAAGTCCTTTTCAACATTCATCTCACGCCAGCTTTTTAAATCAATAAGCAGAACGCCGTTGTTGGTGTAGGTGCTGTCTGTAGTGAGTCCCAGCTCTGTTTTGTAGCGGTCGCTGCGGCAGTCGTCAACTGCTCCGACAACAGCCTTGCCCAAATCCATATTCCACAATTCGGAAAGCGAGTGGCGTATTACCGTGTCGCAGTCAAGATAAATACAGCGGTCAATGCTGTCGGGCAGAATAGTGCAGAGGAACAGCCTGAAAAATGTGCTGATGTTCCACCTGCCGACTTCAATTTCAACGCCTGCCTGCTTGTTTAAATCAGGTCGGGGAATGAATATAATCTTCCTGCCGTACTGCTCAACCATATCCGAAAAACGCTTTTTGTTTTCGTCAGTTATGCTGTTGTCAATCATATAGATGTTGATTTCGTCAGCGTCCTTGTTGTTGTAAAGCAGTGAGCAAATTGACACGCCCGCAATAGGCGAATAGCTGTCTGAGCTTGAATATACTACGTTCATATACCCTCCCAAATTTTTAATTAACAATTAACAAAGTATAATTAACAATTTTGGTCGAGAGGACAGCTTGTAATAATATAAAACTTCATTTCCCGATTTAATTTAAATTGCGGCTAAAAGCCGCCACCTTAATTGTTAATTTTTAATTGTAAATTGTTAATTATTTAAAGATACTTTTCCTGAAACTCCCTGAATGACTGGAGATTTTTGTCTTTGTCGGCAAGAATGAGGTTTTCGATTCCGCCGATTTCCTCAAACGGCCACTCAACGCCCAGATCGGGGTCGTTGTACATAATGCCGTCGTCGTATTCGCCATAGAATTTTTCACCGCATTTGTACGAAACAACCGACGGCTCAAGCACGAGATAGCCGTGTGCAAAGTGCTCGGGAACGTAAAGCTCGTTCATATTTTCCTCGGAAAGATAGAATCCCTGCCACTTCTTGAATGTGGGCGAGTCAGGACGTAAATCGACAATTACGTCAAAAACCTTGCCTTTTACGCACCTGACAAGCTTTGCCTGCTCGTGAACACGCTGGAAGTGGAGCGCACGGATTACGCCCTTGTGAGAAACGGTGTAGAAAACCTCGGCAAGGTTGTGCTCAAGACCGTTAGCCTCAAAAACCTCCTTGGAGTAATCCTTGATAAACGCACCTCTTACGTCGGTTGCACAGAACGGCTTGATGAGAAATGCTCCGTCAAAATCGGTTTTGCAGAATTCAAATTTCTGTATCATAAAATCTTCTCCTTAAAATATCTGAAATACGTTGAAAAGGGCGAACATTGTCCGCCCTTATTTTTAACTTATAGAAAACGGTTGCGTAACGGCAGGGCAAAAAGGTTTTGCAATATCAATCTGTCTGCTTGAATTGCGTGTCGAGGCACTCGACGGAACTAAAACGCTACCAATATATTGACTTAACATTCGGGATACCGTTTTATTCTCTAAGTCCGTTTTTTGTTCACGATTTGCGTGTCGAGGTTCTCGACCCATTTCATTGTGAGTTTTGTGCCCTCGGCAAACGAAACTGACGGCTTGAAATGACAATCAGTTTCAATATCGGTTGTGTCGAATGCATCAAGCGGCATATTCACGCCCGTAAACGGCACGTCACCGAAAATCGGCTCAGCCTCCGGAGCAAGTGCCTGCTGCATTTCAAGAATAAACTCCTTGAGCGGTCTTGCGTTGCCGCTTCCGATTGTGTATTCCTTGTTTGCAATTCCGAATTCGCCGATTGCGGCAAAGGCTTTTGCAACATCGGTAATATAGATAAAATCGTAGTTCTGAGTAGCCGCAGTAAATTGCAGCGGCTCGCCTGCGATAATTTTCCTGATTGTTGAGTTGACAAACCTCGGTGAAAGCTCGCCCACACCGTAGGCGTTTGTGATTACCGCCCAGCAGAGGTCAATGTCGAGCGAATTTGCAATCGGCTTGCAGATTGAACGTGCAATAAGCTTGCCTGCACCGTAAATGTACGGCAAGCCGGGCTTGCTTTCCTGCGTGTAAACAGCTGTGTAGGTTTCCTTTTCCATAATCGAGCCTGCGTTTACAAACTTTCTGCACTTCATTTTGTCGGCTGTACGCAGTGCCTGTGCAGTCCAGAGTGCGTTCTTAAGCTGAATTTCTTCGTCACATCTCAGAGGTCCTGCCGAACCCACCCACGCAAAGTGATAGAAAACGTCAATGTCCCTGTCGCTGATTTTATCAGCCAGAGAGTCGATTTCCGAAAGCTCGCAGTAAACGATTTCCACGTTTTCAAGCTCTTTTATGCTGTCGATATTCTCGTTTTCGTCCTTGATAATCGCAAAAATCTTAACTCCTCTTGAGTCAAGCTCCTTGCAGACGTTTGAGCCGACAAAGCCGTTGGCTCCCGTTACGATAACCTTGTTCATAATAACACCACTTTAAATACTGCAATTTAAAAATTCGTTTATCTGCTCGTCCATACATCTGCGAACGTCGCCTTTTTCAAGCCATACCTGTGACCATTCAACGGTCTTTTCAACTGCGTCGGTAACATGCCAGTGCGGTTTCCAGCCGAAAACGGACTTAAGCTTTGAGCAGTCGAGCTTAAGAAAATTCGCTTCGTGAACGGCGTTTTCTTCGCTTTTGTCAACACGCCTTATTTTTCCGTCTGTGTATTTTACAAACAAATCAACAAGCTCGCCCGTCGTTACGCAGTCGCACTCGTCGGGACCTACGTTGTAGTAATCTGCAAATTTTATGTCCTCGTACTGAGCCTTTGCTATCATAAGATACGCATAAAGCGGCTCTAAAACGTGCTGATACGGACGTGTGGAGTACGGGTTTCTCACAACGATATCCTCGCCCTTTTCAAGCGCACGAACGCAGTCGGGAATGATTCTGTCGTTTGCAAAATCTCCGCCTCCGATTACGTTGCCTGCTCTCGCTGTGGAAATTGCAACTCTGCCGTCTGAAAAGAATGAATTTTTGTAGCTGTGAGTGACAAGCTCCGAACAGCTCTTGCTGTTTGAGTAGGGGTCAAAGCCGTCAAGCGGCTCGTTTTCACGGTAGCCCCACTGCCACTCCTTGTTTTCGTACACCTTGTCGGTAGTTACATTGAGAAACGATTTTACGCAGTCGCTCTGACGCACACATTCAAGAATGTTCACCGTTCCCATAACGTTAGTTTCATATGTATAAGCAGGCATTTTGTAGCTGTCACGCACAATCGGCTGAGCCGCAAGGTGCAGGACAATCTCGGGCTGAGCCTCGTCAAATGCCTTTTTAAGCGCATCAAAATCACGTATATCGCCGATAACGGAATTTATGTCAGCACCGATATCTGCCGTATCAAAAAGATTGGGGGTTGTAGGAGGATTGAGCGAATAGCCCGTAACCTCGGCTCCCCAAGCTGATAAAATCTTACAAAGCCAGCTTCCTTTAAAGCCGGTGTGTCCTGTTATAAAAACCCGTTTTCCTTTATAAAAGCTTTGCATCAGTCGTTCCACACCTTCCACGGAGCTTTGTTTTCTGCCCACAGCTTTTCGAGCTTTTCCTTGTCACGCAGGGTGTCCATACACTGCCAGAAGCCGTTGTGCTTGTAGCACATAAGCTGATTTTCAGCGGCAAGCCTTTCCATAGGCTCACGCTCAAACATTATTGTATCGTCTTTTACGTAGTCGAGCACCTTCGGAGAAAGCACCATAAAGCCGGCGTTGATGTAGCCGGAGTCCACTGCGCTTTTTTCACGGAATGCCTTGACTTCATTGTTTTCTGAGAGGTCAAGCACACCGAAACGGCTGTCGGGTTTAATTGCAGTCATTGTGGCAAGCCTGCCGTGACTTTTGTGAAAATCAAGCAGAGCGTTTATGTCAACGTCGGCAACGCCGTCGCCGTAGGTCATAAAGAACGGCTCGTCGCCGATGTAGCTTTTAACCCTCTTGAGTCTGCCGCCCGTCATTGTGTTGAGTCCGGTGTCAACAACGGTGACCTTCCACTGCTCGGCACGCTTGTTGTGAACGATGATTTTGTCGTCCTGCGTAAAATCAAAGGTAATGTCGGAGGTGTGCAGAAAATAATCGGCAAACCATTCCTTGATTACGTGCTGTTTGTAGCCTGCGCAGATTACAAATTCGTTTATTCCGTAAGCGGAGTAAAGCTTCATAATGTGCCAGATAATGGGCATTTCGCCGATTTCAATCATCGGCTTAGGTTTAAACTGCGATTCTTCGGAAATTCTTGTTCCGAATCCGCCTGCAAGTATTACTGCTTTCATCAGACATCCTCCAAAAATTAATCGCTGTTATTTTGCACCTTCGCCTTTGAATACAGAAACTACGGTTTTTAAAATAATCTTTATATCAAAGAGCAGAGAACGGTTCTTGACATAATAAATTTCCATAGCTCTGCGCCTTTTGTAGCTTGTATCGCTTCTGCCGTTAGCCGCCCAGAATCCTGTAAGACCGGGCTTTACGCTTAACAGCATATCCCTGTATTCGCCGAAAATTTCGGTTTCAACCTCCATAATCGGACGGGGCCCGACAATTGACATATCCCCTTTTAAAATATTGAAAAGCTGAGGCAGCTCGTCAAGGCTTGTCTTTCTCAAAAACTTTCCGATTTTTGTAACTCTGGGGTCGTTTTCAAGCTTGAAATTCTTTTGGAACTCCTCTTTTTGTTCGGGAGTGAATTTTTCAATAAGCTCCTCGGCATTCATAACCATACTTCTGAATTTGTAAATGCCGATTTCCTTGCCGTTTTTTCCTACCCTTTTATGTACAAAAATAACGGGACCTTTGCTTGTTGCCTTTATTGCAATACTTATAATAATGAAAAACGGCGAGAGCAGAACGATTCCGATTGCCGAGCAGACAATATCGGCAAACCGCTTTACAAAATCGTAGACAGGTTTGTTTACGATTTGCTTATTTGTCACTTTTGCAGTGTCATAACTATGCTTTTTCATTGCTATATCCATATTCCCTCATATTTTAGTCCGTTATATAAATCGGTGGTTATCATAACTCGGTATCTCGGGAGTCGTACATTTTTCTGATTCTGACGCAGGAAACAACTGCACGTCATCTATCTCGTAGTACATTGATAAAACTAAAAATACACATATTGTATGAAATATAAAATCAGCTTTTGATATTAATCAGTGTAGGGAACGGTCTTGACCGTTCCGCTGATTTACAAGCCAACTCTTAACCGACTCGGAACGGTCAAGACCGTTCCCTACATTTGAGTGTGGTTATTTTCATAACAAATTGATAATTTTTTGAATTAACGCAGTAATAGTGGACGGCTTCCCAGACGTCCCTGAACGTTACCGAAATATCAGCACAAATTCAGAAAACAAACATTTCCAAATAACACGCATTATTATAAATTCGGAGCGTAGCGACCCCTGAATTTTTAATAACCATAATATCCGTAAGAATATCCGCCGTAGCCTTTCTTATATTTTTTCGTTTCAGCAGGCTTAACCTTATTAATAATAATGCCGAGCGTCTTACCGCCTGAGCGTTCAAGTGTGTCAAGCGTTTTGTTAAGCTGAGGATAGGTTGTAGAGTTGTTCTTAACGACAACAACAACTCCGTCGGAAGCCTTGATAATCGGCACGGCATCAATTACAACGCCGATAGGCGGAGTATCAAAGATAATGTAGTCGTAGTCTTTTTCCACCATTTTTATAAAGTCAGCCATAGCCTCGCTTGCAAGTAGCTCCGAAGGGTTGGGAGGTACTGCACCGTAGCATACGGCATTCATATTAGAAAGCTTTGTTGACTGAATAATCTCCTCAACCGTACATTCGTCGTTGAGGTAATTTGTAAGTCCCGGTGTAGGAGCAAGCTTGAGTGCAGAATGAACGTGAGGACGGCGAAGGTCGCACTCGATTACAAGTACCTTTGTGTCAACCTGCTGTGCAAGAGCAGAGGCTACGTTCATAGCCGTAACGGTTTTTCCCTCGCCTTTAGACGAACTTGTAAATGCTATTTTTTTGCAGCCCTTTTTAATTATTGAATACGCAATATTTGTTCTTGCAGTTTTGTATGATTCTCTAATCTGGAATCCGAGAGCTTCTGTATCAATTGAACGGTCAATTTTTGTTTTAGCCATTTGTAATCACCTCTGTGTTAATCCTTCGTAGCTTGTGCTGATTTTAAATTCTTAGCAAAATACTCAAAATCGGGTATTGCGGCAAGCACGGGAATATCGTTGATTGTAGTCATATCGTCATCGTACTTGATTTTTACGTCAAAGTAGTCACGTATAAAGGCAATTATAAGTGAGATTACCAATCCTAAAAGAAGAGCAATAATGACGTTTTTCGTTACATTAGGCGAGGTAGGATTCTGAGGGGTAGTTGCTTCGTCAACAATTTTTAGCTTTGAGTTATTGCTCAGAAGCTCAGAAATGGTTCCCGGAGCAGTTTTTGCAACTGCGTCGGCAATATTCTTTGCCTCAGCCGGGCTGTCGGAAACAACGTCAGCCTTGAAAACTTCAGTGTCCTCAACGCCGGTGAATTTAACCTTTGATTTCAGCGTAGTTGCGGTGTACTTGTTGTTCAGTTCTTTTGCAACGTCCTCGTAAAAATTGTTGGTGTCGAGAAGCTCTATATATGTTGCAACAAGCTTTGAAGAATAATTGTAGGCGTTTAAGTCTTCATAACCGCTGTTTGTGTTGTAATCGGCGCTGACATAAAGCTTTACCGTAGCTGTGTAGGATTTTTTGACAAAAAATTTGGTCACAAAAAATGAACATACCGAGAATAAAAGTGAAACAATAATTATAAATATCAGATTTTTCTTGATTATTCTCAATATGTCCTTAAATGAAATTTCCATAAAACTGACTCCTCAAACTCATAGTGAATTTTTAATGCTGAGCAATCGAAAAAACAGCATTATATTCCATAATAACCTATATAAACATATTATATAATAAAATTCCTGTTTTTTCAATCTATAAATAAATAATTTCAAGAAAAAACGAAAAAATAGATGAATTAACATATAATTTGTAGATAAAGTAAAATTTATGCTTGTAAACGAGATGAACAATAGTGTATATTTTGTCTTTTTGTGCATTATTTTGTTTCTCTAAAATTGTACAGCCATGTTTCGATTTCGCTGTAATAAAAATAAAGGAAAATTCAACAAAATTCAACAGGGAAATTATACCATCACCAAAAAAATAAATCAAGCTAAAATGGAAAAAATATGTGAAATATTCAATGTTAATGGACTCATATCAATTAGAATTTTAACAGGTGATAAAAGTGGTATACGACTTTGGAATGACGCTGAAAAAATTAAGGAAAAAGAAAAGACTGTCGCAGGAGCAGGTGGCAAAAAGGCTTAATCTTACAAAATCCAGCATAAGCGGCTATGAAAATAACGTAATTACACCGAGCATTGATACAATAAGAGCGTTTTCTATGCTTTACGGAACAACGTCGGATTATTTGCTCGGTCTTGAAAAGAAAGAAAGCATTGAGATTGAGGGACTGACACCAAGGCAGAAGGATATAATAGAAACACTGATTCTTGAGTTTAAAACTGCAAATGCGCAATCCGTTCACGATAAGAACAGATAAATTTATAAATAATTGTCTGTTTTGCTATTAATGTATAATTTGTCCATTTATTTTATAATAAAGTCGTGATTTGTTGTTTTGTGTTCAACAAAAATATATTTTTTCATAAATTTTACAAAAAGCACTTTACAAATAAAAAAAGTAGTGATATAATTCATTTATAAATCTTTGTGATTTATTACGTCGGTAATGTACTTCAGGTACAAAAGAAAATTTAAAGGTGGTAGAAGATTATGAAAAAATTATCGGCAATCTTAGTTGCACTTGTTCTTGTTGCCGCTACTGCAGTTACCGCTTTTGCAGCAGGTATCAACAGCAGTGAGCAGGCTGTTCTTGATGAACTTAAGACATCAGTTGCAATGAAGGGCGGAGAAATGGTTATCCCCACTGAATATATCAATCAGGCTGAGAACTATTTCAACACAATCGAAATGACAGAAGCACAGTCAAGCGAAATTATCGCTGTTATCAAAGACGGTAAGAGCTTCCTTGCTAATTCATGTGCTTCAAATATCGCAGACCTTACATTTGCTCAGAAGCAGGAGCTTCTTGCTTACGGTGAAAAGGCTGTAGCTGTTCTTGATATGACAATGTCATATGACAAGACAACTAAGAAGCTTACAATTCTTGATCCTAATGGCGCAGTTGCTTTCAGCGCAACTCCTTCTCTTTCAAAGACAGGTGCTGTTTCGGAGAACCCCATCAAGACAACAGGTTCTGACGTTAACTACTTCGGCTTTATCGCACTCGGTGCAGCTGCAGTTGTTCTCGTAGCAGGCGGCGCAATGTTTGTTGTAAAAACTAAAAAAGAAAGAGCTTGATTTCAGATGTCTGATAATAAACGCAGACACAGGCATAAAAAATCTGATGGGAAGAGTTTCATAATTCTTCCCATTATCTTTTTGTTCGGAACTTATCTTGTGCTTTATTTTGCACTTGCTCCGAGTTTTTCAACTCTTTTCTCGGCGGCAGGAATGTTCTTTTCTAACAACGAAAAGGATTATTCCACCGAGTACGAGAATATTTTTGTGCCTGTTTCGGAGAACTCGACTTTACCAACTGTAACAAAAGAAGATAATAAATCATATGTAAAAAATGACGCTGTTGAATACCCCAACTACGGCAATCAGTTCGGCGAGCTTATAATTGAGGAATGTGGAATTGATAACAAGCTGTTCTTCGGAGACGGCGAGGTTGCCCTGCGCAACGGCGTCGGTATTTACAACGGCAGCTTTATTCCCGGCTACGGCGGAACAATTCTTGTTGCAGGTCATAACAACACCTATTTCAACGGACTGAAATATGCAGAAGAAGGTCAGACTGTTGTTATCCGCACAAGCTATGGCAATTATGAGTACCGCATTACAGGTACTGCTGTTAAAAAAGCAACCGACAGCACTGCCTATGATTTAAATGCCGATTACGAAAATCTGATTATGTATACCTGCTACCCGTTTGACGAGCTTGGACTTACAGATTACAGATTTTTCGTCTATGCAGAATATGTTTCGGGTGCGCTGATTGATAAAAACACAGAGGAGGGTAATTGATTATGGCTAAAAAACCCTTTTCTTCAAGAGTAAGAAACGCAGTATTTATTCTGCTTTCGTTTTTGTTGACGATTATTCTGTTTTTACTTTCAGTCTGTACGGTGCTTGAGGCTACGCTGTTCAATACGGAGTTTATTTTTGACAATATGAACTCCTCAAACTATTTTATAGATAAGCGTGACGAAATTACAACAAGCCTTATTGACCTTGGATATGCCAGCGGACTTGATGAAAAATTCTTTGACGATTTTGTCGATGAGGTTATGCTCAGCAACGACACAAGAGAGTATCTTGACAATTACTATTCGGGCAACGGTGCAAAAATTGATACTACAAATTTCAGGCAGAGCTTTAACGCTGAGCTTGATATGTATATCGCAAATAATGATATTAAGGATGTAAACGGAAACAGCCGTGATAAGCTTGTAAACAAAGCGGCTCAGATTTACCGCTCGTCGCTTGAAATACCGCTGTTTTCAATGCTTTCAGCTTACTTTTTGACTGCAAAAAAAGCAATGCTGTTCATTCTTATCGGGCTTGCAGTGCTTGCAGGCGTAATCTGCCTTGTGTTTTTCCTTGCAAACAAATGGAAGCACAGAGCGGTTAAGTACATCTGCTACGGAACGTTGGGAGCGTTCCTCACACTCGGAATTATTCCCGCATATCTGATGATATCAAACAAGATTTCGCACATAAATCTCGATTCACGTGCCTTGTACAATATGTTTGTTCAATCGGCAAACAGCATTTGTATTGCAGTATTGTTTATTTCACTGTTCTTTTTGCTTGTATCGCTCGGACTGTATTTTATGTACAGACGATTGTACAAAAAAGTCAGCAGTTAAGCCGATGAATAAATCACTGCTTAAACAGAACTTACTTAAAAATAAGGGACTGCCGCAAATTAATGCGGCAGTCCCTTGTTATTCTGAAAAAATCGTTTTAGTCATATATTTCCCTGCGGTGTCCGATATTCAGGAGAAGAATTGTTATTTTTTCATCTTGAATTTCTGCGATTAATCTGTAATCACCTATTCGATAACGCCATTGACCGCTTCTGTTGGCGGTCAGTCCTTTGCCGTGCAGACGGGGATTCTCACAATTCTGCAGATTTTTATCAATCCAACCGTAAATCAGCGCAGCGGTGTGTTTATCAAGCTTTTTTAATTGCTTAACGGCTTGCTCCGTATATTCAACCCTGTACTTCATCAGATTAAACCTAACATCTTTCCAACTTCGTCGTGAGAATAGGTTACAGGGTCAGACTTATATTCTTCGACAGCTTTGTTATAGGCTTTCAGGTCATACTCGTCTTCAATGCGTTCAAGAACGGATTGACGGAATAAATCAGAAATGCTGATATTATTCATTTCGGCATATTTTTTTATCAACATTGTATCTTCATCATTTAATCTCAAAGAAACAGTCATACAGACATCTCCTTTCTGTAATACATTGTACTACAGAATATAAATCCTGTCAATAAGTTGTTTAAATATTATTTTCGAAAAAGATTACATTATTAAAAATTCTGATTATCGTTTTTTCTCTATTTTGCTTTCAGGCTTAATTAATGATATAAACCATAATTAATTCGGAATTCGGAATGCGTAATTCGGAATTTCGGTCGAGCAGATAGGTTGCTATAATTCAAAAGTTTAATGCCCGAATTTATTTATATGCGGCGTTGCCGCAGATATGATATTATAATATAATATCATATAATATTATAACGGTAAAATGTGTTCACTATAATGTATAAATTGTTACACAATTTATACATAGGGACGTCTGGGAAGCCGTCCCCTACGGATATATTACAAACGTTTCCTTTACAATCGTAGGGGACGGGTTCCTACACGTCCCTAAACTTTTCCGATATATCAATCAACCCGAGGAAAACAAACCTTTCCAAACAACACGCACTATTATAAATTCGGAAATTTGCGTGTCGAAGCACTCGACCGACCATTAATTCCGCATTCCGAATTCCGCATTCTGAATTGATTTGCGACAGTCCCTTTTGTTTACTTTATATTATAAAATCTCTTTGCGTTTTCGCTTGTTATGTCCAGTACCTCCTGAACGCCCATATTCCGTATGGCAGAAATCTTTTCAGCCGCATACAAAATCATCGAGCTGTCACACCGCTTTCCCCGAAACGGTACGGGAGCCATATACGGTGCGTCGGTTTCAAGCAGAAGTCTGTCAATCGGAATTTCAGAAGCAACCTCAACGCTGTGTCTGGCATTTTTGAAGGTCACCACTCCGCCAAGGCTGACGTACATTCCCAGCCTTACAGCTTCTCTCATAAGCTCCACGCTTCCCGAAAAGCAGTGTACAAGCGCATTAGGGCGGTATTTTCTCAGCAAATCAAACGTATCACCGTGAGCCTCTCTGTCGTGAACGACGAGGGGCATTTTTAAATCGAGCGAAAGCTTAATCTGTTCCTCAAATACCTTTTTCTGCTTGTCTTTGGGAATGTCCCAGTGGTAGTCAAGCCCCGTTTCACCGATTGCAACAACCTTTTCGTGCTTTGTAAGCTCTGCAAGCCTGTCAAGATAATCGGACGGCATATCGTCAAGATTCTCAGGGTGAAAGCCGACTGCGGCATATATAAAATCGTATTTTTCGGCATATTCTATGCTCTTTTGGGCTGTCTTCAGGTCAACCGAGTTGTTCACAATTCCGCAAACGCCCTTGCTTTTTATGCTGTCAAGCAGTTCAAAACGGTCGTCATCAAACCACTTGTCGTCATAGTGGGCGTGTGCGTCAAAAATATTTCTGTAATTCATTCTGTCACTCCGTACTGTTTCGGATAATTTCAACGTGCCTGCTTTCAAGAATCGGTATGATTTTATTCTCCATATCGCTTTGGTCAGCGTATACGCCTATGTTAATACTGTCGGCGCCGTCAAGATAGAGGTCGTATTTTCCGTCGTTTCCGTCAGGCTCGGCGTCAAGGCAGATAATGTCGCTGTAGCTGTAGAAATTTCCCGTAACATCAAAGTAGTGGCTGTTGACGTTCACTCCGCTTTCGTAAACGGCTATGCCGTTGTTTGCGCTCAGAAACACGAAAATCAGAGCGACAAGGTAAAAAATATACAGAATAACCCTTGTGCGTTTTTTGGATTTTTCGGAGTTGAAAATTGCGTCATAGTCCTTCATTTTCTGATATTTATTTTTGAAAAACCTGCGGTAAATGCTTTCCTTCATAAAATATGCTGCGGTTAAGCTGCAAAACAGCGCAGGTATTATACAGCACAATGCATTGTAAGGCTCAAGCGGACTTGCGTAGAGCGCCGAGTGATAAAGTATTCCCGAAATTGCATAGTACATACCTACGCAAACCGCAAGAAACGGAATCAACAAAAGACCGCAGGAGGAAAGATACGGAATAAATCCGCTTGTGCCGTGATATTCCTTTAACCCGTCCTTAAGGCACTCGTATTCCTCGCTCAGAATCGGAGCCGGATTGTCGCAGCTTTCGATATATTCAAGCAGTCTGTCCTCGTAGGCAAGGCGTTTTTTCTTCTTCTCATATTTTCTGAGAGCCTTCTTGTAGTCGCCTGCGAGAAAATCACGGTATTCGTCAGACGCAAAGGCGCACTGCTCAAACCCGAAATAAAGGCTGAAAAGGTAGTCGTAAACCTCGTCAACATTGATACTCTCGCCGTTTTCAAGCTCGCTGTTTATGTCGGTTTCAAAGTCAATTCCGACAGTGTTCAGCACGTTTTTACGCAGTACCTCACGGATTTTTTCCATACCGTCATCGGAATTTGCAAAGTCCTTTAGCTTGGGATAAGCCTGCTCAAAATCCTTTGCAAGCCTGTCAAAGCAAAGCTCCATACGCTCTTCGTTTTCGATAAAGCAGTAGAACCAGCAGGCAAAATTATCGTTGTCAAAAAGTCCGATAATGTCGTACATCATACATTTTATCGGGAATTCACTACGTTTAGTGAAGTCAACAATAATGTTCAGACCGCTTTTTTCAACGGACGCACCGCATTCAAGGCAGTATTCAAACTCAACGTTGAACCGGTTAAAGCAGAGTGTGCCGATAGCCGAGTCCTCGTCACGTATGAACCGTGTGGTAAAAGCCTCGGTAGTGTCTGCAAACTTATTAAATTTTCGTTCAAAAACAGTTATAATATCATTTATCATTTCGTAAAACAACAGTGTAGGGAACGGTCTTGACCGTTCCGCTGATTAAAAACCGACTTCTAATTTTCTCGGAACGGTCAAGACCGTTCCCTACATTATATGTATGTAATTATAAATTCGGAGCGAAGCGACCCTTAACTCCACACTCCAAACTCCACACTCCACACTAAAATAAACTCATTCTTTAAGTTTATTCAGCTTCTCAATGTGCTTTGCACGCTTGTAGCGGTAGAGGATATTCTCCGCCCATTCCTTGTCAATCTTGATAAAGCCCTTTAGCTTTTTGTCCTTGACTGCAAATCTGTCGATAATATCCTTTGACTTGCCGTAAATCTCAAGCCTTGCGGTCTGAACATACGGCTTTCTCTCCTCGCCTGCAAAATATGTAAAGCCCATTGTGTTCGTTTCACGGTCGTACATCGAAAGGTAGCCTTCCGTAATCTCTGCACCGTAGAGCTTTTTCGAAACCGTCTGGCTTATTGCAAGCTTGGTAAGCTCAACCGCCATATCGTCAAGTCCCGATTCAAAAATAAAAATCTTTTCCTTGAACGAGTTGAAGTCTGCAGTAATTCTCTTGCTTATGTTGCGCAGATTGCTGTACTTTTCTTCAAGCTCCTTGTCGCAGAGCTGATAGCGGTCAATTTTCGGGATAAGATAAACCATAAATCGGTTTTTCATATCGTTGTACAAAATCGGATAATTCAGCCTTGCGCGGTAATTGCACGACGGACAGCGCCACGAAAAAAGCTCTCCGTCGAGTACTTTGTTTCGCAGTGCCTTGTTTACGGTTGGATTCACGCTTGTATATATTTCTGCCTTGCCCAGCTCACCGCACATTGGGCAGACAATAGCCTTGTTTACTATGTTGTCGGGCATATCTGACACCTCTTTACAGTTAATTATATCAATTGACTGTGATTTTCACAAGTAAATTTTAAAAAAATGTTGATTTTATCAAAAATATCTGTCATAATAATAGTACGATTAGATAAATTTCAAAACTATATTTCCGCACACAGTGCGTTTTATTGCAAGGAGAATTTTTATGATGATTTTTGATACAGTAAAAGGAACTGTCAGCACAGCGGTTGACACTATCTCATCTGTTGCGCAGTCGATTGTTGAGAAGAACAGAACAAATGCAAAGCTCAACAGATTAAGACTTGTTATGAAGAGCGAAAGCGAGCTTATGAACAGAGCGTATATAGCCCTCGGCAAACAGCTCTATGAATCGCAGAAAAAGGGCGAAACCGTTTCTGAGGAGAATCAGGAAAAGCTTTTTGAGGTTATAGAAAAGTCAAAGGCGAAGATTGCAAAGGCAAGAGAGTGCTACAGAAAGATTGTTGACAGTCAGAACGACGTTTTCTACGGCAATCCCGACGAGGAAAAGGAATACAGCTCAGGTGAAGTTGTAGATATTACAGTAGCCTGCTCAAACGAGAGCGATTACGAGTCATCTCCCTTTGAAAGCATCGAAACTCAGGTTAAGACCGCCGTTGAAAAAATCAGCGGTGAGGCTGAAGAAACCGCAGAAAAGGCTGAGGACAAAGCAGAAGAAATCAAGGACGAAATCACCTCTGCCGACGAAGAAACCGACAACGACAGCGAATCCCCCGAAGGCGAGCTTTTCTGATATTTTAAAATTTAAAATCTTATCCCTGCCCGATTAATTTTAGGCAGGGATTTTTAATTCTTCAGGTTATCCTTTTTAGTAAGCTAAACCATAATTTGTCGAGAGCCTCGACGGGCAAATCGAGTGGAAAAGTCGGATTGTTTGGATAAAACGGATGCCCGAATTTCAAGTAGATATATAGGGGACGTATCGGGACGTCTGGGAAGCCGTCCCCTACGGATATAGAGGAAACGTTTGTATTACAGTCGTAGGGACACGGC
>JBJFHX010000013.1:10365-24113 GCA_051893995.1 Ruminococcus sp. | reverse complement strand
TAGTTATTAATGCAACGCTAAATCATCGTTTAGCTGACTCAAAGGGATAACCTGAATCTTTAATATTTTACAGCTTAATACAGTGACTATCATTTAAAATGTCGCTTTATATATTTGATTTGAGGAAAATGAGGAATAGCCGCACATAAAATCTTAAACAGCAAGTTACGTAAACCGATTGTCTGGTAAGGTGCGGTAGGTAAGGAGTATGCACAGTTTGGAAAAAGTAAAAAACAGATTTATACCGTTTAAAAACAAAATTTATATTTCAAAACCTACCATGTACGGAAATGAAATGAAGTACGTCATAGAGGCATATGAAACCAACTGGATGAGTACTGTCGGTAAAAATATTGATGTGATGGAAAAGCTTGTTTGTGAGAAAACAGGTTCTGCCTATGGAGTGGCTCTTTCAAGCGGAACTTCTGCACTTCATCTTGCCGTAAAAGCGGCAGGTATTAAAAGCGGTGACAAGGTTGCCTGTACGGATATGACATTTGCCGCTTCTATCAATGTTGTTCTGTATGAAAATGCAACACCTGTTTTCGTTGACACCGAATACGATACGTGGAATATGGATCCAAAGGCACTTGAAAAAGCATTTGAACTTTATCCCGATATCAAGGCAGTAATTTGCGTACATTTGTACGGAACACCCTGCAAAATTGATGAGATTAACGCTATTGCAAAAGCGCACGGTGCAGTAGTGATTGAGGATGCCGCCGAAGCATTCGGTGCTGAATATAAGGGCAGAGGCGCAGGCTCTCTTGCTGACATTGGCTGTATAAGCTTTAACGGAAACAAAATTATCACAGGCTCTACCGGCGGTATTATGCTTTCTGATAATAAAGAATATGTTGAAAAAGCACGCAAGTGGTCAACTCAATCAAAGGAGAAAGCTCCTTGGTATCAGCACGAAGAAATCGGCTACAACTACCGCATAAGTAATGTTGACGCAGGAGTGATACGAGCACAGCTTGATCACCTTGAAGAAGCTATAGCAAGAAAAAAAGAGATTTTTGAGCATTATCGTGAAGGATTTAAGGATTTGCCTGTATCAATGAACCCCTATGATTCAGAAAACAGCAAGCCGAATTTTTGGCTTTCCTGTATGATTATTGATAAGGATTCTATGTGCAAACAGAAGCGAACCGATTTGACAGCTACATATGATTTATGTCACGGCAAGTCATGTCCAACTGAGATTCTGGAAACTCTGTATAGCTTAAATGCCGAGGGCAGACCGATTTGGAAGCCTATGCATATGCAGCCTTTGTATAAGGAAGCTTCATTCGTTTCTGTAAACGGCGATGTCGGTGCCGATATTTTCGAGCGTGGACTTTGTCTGCCGAGTGATGCGGGTATGACAGATGATGAACAGGATACAATCATAGAAATTGTAAAAAGTTGTTTTGAGTGAGGGAAAAAGGATGTACGCTAAATATTTCAAGCGGTTATTTGACTTTTGCTTTTCGCTTTTTGGACTGATATTGCTGTCGCCGTTGATGGTTGTACTCACTGTTACAGGTGCAATAGTGATGAAAGGAAATCCTTTTTTCGTTCAGAAACGCCCCGGTAAAAAAGATAAAAACGGCAACGAAAAGATTTTTAGCCTTATTAAGTTTCGTACTATGACTTGCGAAAAAGATAAAGATGGAAATCTTTTGCCTGATGAATTAAGATTGAATAAGTACGGACGGTTTTTGCGAGCTACCTCGCTTGATGAATTGCCGGAGTTGGTATGCATAATGTGCGGATATATGAGCTTGATAGGACCCAGACCGCTTTTACCGAAATATCTTGACAGATTTACGGAAGAACAGCGTCACCGTCACGATGTTCGTCCCGGACTGACCGGTTTGGCGCAGATAAACGGACGTAACGCACTCTGCTGGGAAGACAGATTCAAACTGGATCTTGAATACGTGACTAACGTCACATTTTTAGGCGACTTGAAGATTTTTTTTCAAACGGTATTAAAAGTGCTGAAAAGAGAGGGAATTTCCTCGGAGGCTTCAGCCACTATGGAAGAGTTTATGGGAACGGTTGATTTGAATGGCGCAAAGTGACAAAAAATTAATTATTATCGGTGCAAGCGGACACGGAAAAGTGATTGCCGATATAGCTATTGCGTGTGGATATGAGATTGTGGGTTTTCTTGATGATGATGTAAATAAAAAAGAATGCTGCGGTTGTTCTGTGCTTGGAACGACGGCTGATGCGGAAAAGTACAGTGAGTGCGATTTTATAATAGCTATCGGTAATAATGCAGTAAGAAGAAAGATTGCCAACAGTTATCCGCTTTTGAGTTATACCGTCTTGATTCATCCCTCGGCAATTATAAGCGAGAGTGCAAAAATAGCCGGTGGCACTGTAGTTATGCCGCAGGCAGTAATTAATGCCGGTGCTGTAATAGGCAGACATTGCATTGTAAACACTGCTTCTGTGATTGAACACGATTGCAGAATTGAAAATTTCACACACATTTCTCCCGGTACTGTTCTTTGCGGAACAGTATCGGTAGGTGAAAATACCTGGGTCGGTGCCGGCAGTACAGTGATAAACAATGTCGGTATTTGTTCAGATACGGTAATCGGTGCCGGCAGCACGGTGATAAAAAATATAGATAAAAGCGGAGTGTACATAGGCGCTCCGGCGCATAGGTTAGTATGAAGATTCTTTATGTAACAACCATCGGTCTTACAATGACATTCTTTAAGGATTTGGTTAAAGAACTGATAGATAAAGGAAACACGGTAGATATAGCCTGTAATGAAAACATCAGACCGGTTGAGCAGTGCTATCACGAATGGGGATGCAGGGTGCATCAAATTGATTGTACACGCTCGCCGTTTAATACAGGTAATATTAAGGCGGTAAAGCAGCTTCGAAAAATAGCAGTCGACGGCAAATATGACATTGTTCATTGTCATACTCCTATTGCAGGGGCTTGTACAAGGCTTGCTATGAAACCTCTTAGAAAAAAAGGGTTAAGGGTTATTTATACTGCTCACGGTTTTCATTTTTATAAAGGAGCACCGTTTATTAATTGGCTCATTTATTATTCGGTTGAAAAAATTTGTGCACACTTTACAGATGTACTTTTTACCATAAATCACGAAGACTACGATTTTGCAAAGGAAAAAATAAAGGTTAAGCAGATAGAATATGTTCCCGGTGTTGGTGTAGATATTGATAAATTCAGAAATGTTGTAGTAGACAAATCTTCAAAACGAAAAGAACTTGGGATTCCTGAAGATGCGTTTCTTATGTTGTCGGTAGGGGAGTTAAACGAGAATAAGAATCATCAGCTTGTAATACGTGCACTTGCAGAGATAAACGATTCCGGGGTTCACTATGCTGTTGCAGGAGTAGGTCCGCTTAAGGAATATTTGCTTAATTTAGCAAAAGAGCTTGGTGTGGCAGACAGAGTTCATCTTCTCGGGTATATAAACGATATACCTGAAATATATAAGATTGCGGATCTTAATGCTTTTCCTTCTCTTAGGGAAGGGTTAGGTCTTGCCGCAATAGAAGGTCTTTCTGCCGGACTGCCTGTGGTTTGTTTAGACAACAGAGGAACACGTGAATATGCAGATATTAAAGGCGTGAATGTGTGTCCTGATTTTACTCCAAAAAGTATGGCTGATACAATATCACACGTGATAAGTGATAAAAAACAATTTTTACAAGATGATTTCGGTTCAATTGAAAGATTTTCAATCAAAACAGTCAATAAAAAAATGCTTAGTGTATACAATCTTTGATAAAAGCAGTTCTGTTTGTTAGAGCGTGACAGAATGTGGATAAGAAGATATTTTTATATTTGCAAAAATTATGTCTTGTGCTATTTTAATTATGCTTTTTCAGCAAATAATTTGAAAGGTAGGATTTGATGAATCATCCTTTAGTATCAATAATTATTCCTGTTTATAACGGCTCTGAATATATGCGTGATGCAATTGACAGCGCTCTTTCGCAAACGTATGATAATATAGAAATTCTTCTCATAAATGACGGTTCTTCTGATGGAGGAAAAACAGAAGAAATTGCGCTTTCATATGGTGACAAAATAAGATATTTTTATAAAGAAAACGGCGGAGTTTCCACGGCTTTGAACCTTGGTATCAAGAATATGAAAGGCGAATATTTTTCTTGGTTGTCACACGATGACTCATATGAACCTAAAAAGATAGAGGAGCAGGTTCTTTCTTTACAGGGTAAGAATAAGTTTGTGTCTGTTTGCAGCACAAAGACGATTGATAAAGACTCAAATTTGGTGTCAATTATGAAAAAGCGTTATAAATCACCCATTTTATCGAGTGAAGAAGCTTTAATATATGTTACAAAATACGGTATAAATGGTTGTTCATTTTTGATACCTAAAAAAGCTTTTGAAGAGGTAGGATTTTTCAATGAAGAATTGAGATATTGTCAGGATACTTTTATGTGGTGGAATATATTTTTGTCAGGATATTCATTATTATTCATTGATTATATTGGTGTTTCATACAGAGTTCATCCCACACAGGTTACGCAAACCAATAAAGCGCTTTATGTACATGATTCGGAATTAATAAGTGATATTATTATACCTGAATTTTTAAAGGTGAGTAAAAAAGATAATAACGTCTTTTATACATATGCTTTGGACTCTGCAAAGCAAGGAACCTTTAATATTTTACAAAAGTGTATTGACGAATCGAAAAAATGTGATTTCTTTACTAAAAAGCAGCTTTTAACTCTTTGGTTTATGAAACAATACGGAAAAATCAGACCCTCTATCCGAAAACTTTATTATAGAACCAGATTAAATATGAAAACAAGGTAGATGAAATGATTCCTTACTATACTCTTATCGTTATTCCCTTAATTCCTTTATTGTTCCGATATAAAGGAATAAAACTTGGAAAAAACATAGTAATATCAAAGAACGAATTATCTATAGGTTTGTTTTTTTTCATTTTGATAGTTTTTGTATCGTTAAGAGCAAATACAATTGGCAACGATACCGGAAAGTATATATATTTGTTCAAATCGTTCGCTGATATGTCGTGGAAAGATTTATTTGCATATCAAGAACCGGCTTATGCGATACTGAACAAACTGATTTCATATATTTCAACAAATCCAAATGTTTTTTTCTTTTTTGCGGCGCTTATTTATATTATTCCTATCGCAATATTGTATATTGATAATATTGAAATACCTGTATTGACGATAGCGCTGTTTATTTCAATGTCGACATTTGTTATGTTGTTCTCGGGGATTCGTCAATCGATAGCTATAGCATTGGGAGTTATTGCATTTTATTTTACGAAAAATAAAAAGCTAATACCTTTTATTTTGGTTGTTCTTTTAGCAATTATGTTTCACAGAAGCGCATTTATGCTCGCTTTTATGTATCCTCTGTATCATTTAAGAATAACAAATAAATGGCTTTTGATTGTTGTTCCGATAATGATTATTGTGTTTGTGCTCAATAAACCTATTTTTTCTTTTCTGGCGATTTTTCTTTCAAGTAGTTATGAAGTCAATGTTCGCTCTACAGGCGCATATTCGATGATTATTTTATTTGTACTGTTAAGCGTTTTTTCATATGTAGTAACAGATGAAGAAAAAATTGATAAAACAACATTAGGCTTTCGCAATTTTTTATTATTCGCAACAATGTTACAATTCTTTGCTCCGCTAAATAATCTGGCAATGAGAATGAATTATTACTATATAATATTCATTCCTTTACTTATTCCGAAAATCATAAAATCAACTTCATTAAGATGGAGACAGGTATCTAATCTTGCAACATATGTAATTACAGTATTTTTCTTCGTTTACTTTTTATTTTCGGTACCGGCGGCAAATTCGTTACATACGTTTCCGTATCAGTTCTTTTGGGAGGTTATGTAATGAAGATAGTGCAAATTAACTCTACTTATGGCATAGGCAGTACCGGTAAAATATGCAGAGACATCAGCGAATTGTTGACGGATAAAGGTGTTGAGAATTATACTCTTTATACTATTGGCAACAGCGACGCACCAAATGCAATTAAATGCTCTGATAGAATATATGTTAAGCTTCAGGCATTGAAATCCAGAATTCTCGGTAACTATGGTTTTAATTCTTTACATTCTACAAAAAAAATCATAAGCGAGCTTGACAGAATTAAGCCTGATGTTGTACATATACATAATATTCACAGCCACGATTGCAATCTTGAGATGCTTTTTGATTATTTTAACAGCAGCCGACAAAAACTAATTTGGACATTTCACGACTGCTGGGCTTTTACCGGTTATTGCCCGCACTTTTATATGGCAAGGTGTGTTAAGTGGGAAAATGAATGTAATAATTGTCCGCTTTTTAGGAATTACAGTTTTTTTGCTGACAGAAGCAAAATACTTTTTGAAAAAAAGCGAGAGCTGCTTCACGACCTTGAATTGACAATTGTCACTCCATCAGAATGGCTTGCCGGACTGGTTAAAAAATCTTTTCTGAAGAATTATCCTGTGAGGGTTATTAACAACGGAATTGATTTGGATGTTTTCAAGCCGACAAAGAATGATTTTCGCAGTAAGTATAACATCCACTCTGATAAGCATATAATTCTCGGCGTTGCCTTTGATTGGAGCGAACGAAAAGGGCTTGATGTATTTGTACAACTTGCAAAGCGTTTGAATCCTGATAAATTCCAAATTGTTTTAGTTGGAACAAATAACAAAACAGATAAAGTATTACCACAAAATATAATTTCTGTTCATCGTACCCAAAATCAACAGGAACTTGCCGGAATATATTCAGAAGCTGATTTGTTCGTAAATCCTACAAGAGAAGATAATTATCCAACTGTGAATATGGAGGCTATTGCCTGCGGTACGCCGGTTCTCACTTTTAATACTGGCGGTAGTCCCGAGATAATCGACGAAGCTTGCGGCAGCATAGCGGAAGTTGATGACATTGATACTCTTGAAAATGAAATCATTCGTATTTGTGAAATGAAGCCGTATTCGTCAGAGATGTGTTTGACAAAAGCAAAAACGTTTGATAAGAATGTAAAATATGCTGAATTAATAGATTTAATTTTGTCGGGGAAATAAAAATGAAAATAGCATTTTTTTCTAATTATTATAATCACCACCAAGATGCTTTGTCAAAAGAGTTTTATAAAATATCAAACGGAAATTTTAGATTTATAGCGTTCAAACAGATGCCTGAATTCAGGTCAAAACTTGGATATCCCACAATAGAACGACCATATGTAATGCTATACCACGAAAGATTAATAGAGGCGAATGAGTGGATAAATGAGGCAGATGTTCTTATTTTTGGCGATATACCCGAAAAGTTAATTAGAAGGCGTATTTACGACAGAAATAAAATCACATTCAGATATTCAGAAAGACCTTTAAAAAACGGAACTGAATGGTGGAAGTACATATATAGATTTATTATGTTTCATTACAGAAATCCGCACAATAAAAATCTTTTTTTATTGTGTGCAAGCTCTTATACAGCCTTGGATTACTCTTTATTTGCTCTATTTAAAAATAAGAGTTATAAATGGGGATATTTCCCGGAAACTATTTGTTATGATAATATAAAAGAATTAATTTCAAAGAAAAACAAAACGGAAATACTTTGGTGCGGAAGACTGATTGATTGGAAACATCCCGATGATGTTATTATTTTGGCAAATGAATTAAAGAAAAATAATATAAATTTTCACATTAAAATTATTGGTGAAGGAGAAATGAAAGCTAAATTAAATGATATGTGTTCATATTACAGTTTAGAAAAACACATTACATTTTTAGGGAATTTACCAAATGAAAAAGTTGGAGAAGAGATGGAACAGTCAGGAATGTTTATTACAACATCTGACATTAAAGAAGGTTGGGGAGCAGTTTTAAATGAAGCAATGAGCAGGGGATGCGCTGTTATTGCCAGTAAAGCAGCAGGGTCGACGGATTATTTGATTGATAACGGTAAAAACGGTTATTCATATAAGTACGGTGATATGAACGAATTGTATAGCAAAACAGCGAGTTTGCTTTTGGATACAAAAAAACAATACGACTTTGGGCTTAAGGCTTATGAAACAATAAGAAAAGAATGGAATGCCGAAGTTGCCGCTAAAAGACTTGTCGAAATGACAAAAAATATAATTGATAATAAGAAAATAAATACAATGTATTTGTCAGGTCCATGCAGTGAGGCGTGAAAAAATGACCAAATTACAACAAACAGAATTTAACTTATTAAAAACAACAGTTGAAATATGCGATAAGATTGGAATTACATATTATCTTGTTTGCGGTTCGGCACTCGGTGCGGTAAAATATACTGGTTTCATTCCGTGGGATGATGATGTTGATATTGCAATGCCACGTTTGGATTATAAGCGTTTTTGCAAGGAAGCACCGGAATTATTACCTGAATATTACTTTTTACAAAATATAGACACAGATAAGAATGTTCCGTTTATTTTTAGTAAACTACGTGATTCAAGAACAACATATATTGAAAAATCCATATCGCACATTGATATAAACCACGGTGTATATATTGATATATTTCCGATTGACGGATATCCGACAGAACAATCTGAAATCCAAAAAATGGAACGCAGCCTTAAATTTCTGAAGTTGGGCTTGAGTTCGGTCTATAAATTTAACAGCAATATGAGGTTAGCCACAAAGTTATTACTTACAGCCGAAAGGCTTCTCGGCTTTCAATATCATACAAAATATTTTATTGAGAAAATAAGCAAATTAATTTCAGCATATCCGACGGATACATCACATATTTGGTGCAATCACGGAAATTGGCAAGGTAAATTGGAATATGCTCCGCGTTCGCAATACGGTGAAGGAACGTGGGCTGAATTTGAAGGTCTTAAGGTACGTGTGCCGGAAAAATATGATGAATATTTAACGCAAAAATACGGTGATTGGCGAGACGACCTTCCAAAAGAGCAGCAGGTGGGACATCATTATTATGAGGTTTGCGACCTTAACCGCCCTTATACCGATTACATTGAAAATCTGCCGAATGGCAGGGTTAAAATAAAAAAACCAAATTAATATATTATACCCGTTAGGGTTAAATATAAAAAATAAAGGAGGAAATTTCTATGAAAATCAAAAGATTTTCAAAAGCAATGGCTTGTATTCTGAGTGCTTGTATGATTCTTTCATCATTCACAGTAGCAGCTTCAGCAGCCTCGGATTACAAGTCAGAGACTCATGATGTTTTTAAACATACAGAGTCTACCCTCGCTCCGGGCATTGAACAGTCTATCAACTATGCCTATGCGAAGGACGGTAAGCAGATGGTTTATTATGTAGCCACTGCGGATGTTAATCGTGATGATGTTGTAGTTCAGACATCCTATCTCAACCAGCACGAAAACGGTGTTATGGGTATGGAAAAGCTGACAAATCAGATTGCTTATGCTAATAATAAGTACAGCAATCCTGAAGATGATAAGTTTATCAGCGAATACTACAATGTTGTTGCAGGCGTAAACGCTTCATTCTACAATATGACCACAGGTCAGCCAATAGGTATCACCTATATTGACGGTGTTTCCTTTGGTACAAGCAGTTATGACAACTTCTTTGCTATTCTGAATGATGGCAAGACAGCTGTTATTGATTATGCCAGCAATCTCGGCAATTATGTTGATGCTGACGGAAACAGCACAATCTGGCAGGCTGCAGCCGGAAGTCAATGGCTTGTTCGTGACGGTGAAGATGTTACAGCATCGGCTACAGGAAGCTATAACACAGATCGTCACAGCCGTACATGTGTTGGCGTGACTGCTGAAGGCAAGGTTGTATTAATGGTTCTTGACGGCAGACAGGAGCCGTTCTCCTGCGGCGGCAGTATGCATGAGCTTGCACAGATTATGCTTGAGCAAGGCTGCGTTGCTGCTATCAACCTTGACGGTGGCGGATCTACTACATATGCTGCTCGTCAGGCAGGTACAGATTCAGTAAAGGTTATAAACCGCCCGTCAGACGGCTCTGAACGTTCAATTTCATCAGGCCTTATTATTGCTTCTACAGCAGCTCCGTCAAATGTATTTGATACAGCTGTTCTTACTGCTGACAGCAATTATGTAACACCCGGTTCAACAGTTAATGTTTCTGCTGTCGGCGTAAGTCCGGCAGGTACTTCTGCTGAGATTCCTGCTGATGTATCATGGCAGCTTTCCGATTCTTCACTTGGTACAGTCACAGATGGTGTGTTTACTTCAAACGGCACAACAGGTGACGCTGTAGTTCAGATGGTATATAATGAAAATGTTGTCGGTGAAACTACAATTCATGTAGTTGTTCCTGATTCCGTTAAATTCAACAATGATACCATTACGGTTCCTTATGGCAAGACAGCTAAGATTGAGCTTACTGCTACTTACGGTCTCAACGAAGTTACCACAAAAGAGGAAGACTTTGTGCTTAGCCTGGGAGATTCTACGCTCGGTACATTGAGCGGTTTGTCTTTCACCGCAAGCGAGGACTCTTCTGTTTCCACCGGAACTGTAACAGCAACCCTTGTTGCTGATTCCGGTATAAATGCCACAGCACAGATTGTTCTGGGCAAAGGCTCTGATGTAATTGTTGACTTCGAGGACGGAACAGATAATGGTTTTAAGCTGTCTTACAGCAATTACAATTATTATCTGCCTAACAGTAATGTATCCGTAGCAACTGCTGAAAACGGTAAGGTTCACAGCGGTGATTACTCCTTAGCACTGAATATCGACTATTCAAACTCTTTGGAGTCCGGATACCAGATGATTGCTCTTTATCAGGACAAGCAAGATTATAATGGTGTTGGTGCACAGCGTCTTGGTATGTGGATGTATATTCCTGATGAGTATGTAGGACTCTGGGGCAGATGGAAGATTTATCCGATTAGCAGCGTGAGCGAATCCGGTGAAATTACATATGCTTCTTCTACCATTACAGGTCAGAATTATGATGGCGTGAATGGCGCAACGGGTGTTGTATATTCATTTAACGAGTCAGGCTGGCACTATGTTTCAATCGACACAAGTGCATATGGCGGAGCATCACTTAGAAGTGGTTATTACTCATTCGAGTTCTATATTTCCGACCGTGACGGTGCTTCTTTTGATTACTATTTCAAGAATCAGCATAATGTAAATGGTGACTTCACAGTTTACATAGATGACATTACTTTTGATTACTCTAGCGTAATCGATGACCGTGAGGCTCCTGTATTCGGAGATATGACATATGCTACTCCTGCTATGTCTGATGCTGTTACACTGAACGATGGTGCAACGATTAATGCTGATACCATTGATTTTGCGGCAACTGTTGCAGATAATACACAAAAGAGTAACTACACGGGCATTGACGCTTCTACGGCAAAGGCTTATGTTGACGGCAACGAAGTTTCTGCCACCTATTCCAATGGTAAGATCAGCATTGACAAAAGTGCTTCCTTTACATCAGGTACACATACTGTGAAACTCTCAATCTGTGATAAGCAGGGGAATTATTCAAGTATAATCCGCAACTTCGTTGTATCTGATGACAAAGCACAGCCTATTAAGGTTGTTGCCCACAACACCGATGCAGATCGCATTCTGCTTGGTTCTATTGAGTACATTGATATAGTTGCCGCTAATGTGGAGTCTGTACAGTCAGTCACCGTTACACTTGATTTGGATAATATGAGTGATTGGCAGTTGGATCATATGGTTCCTGCTGACGGTTTTGATGCGACTTATTCTTTACAAAAAGATGAGAACATCGCAACAATCACAATCACTCGTACAGGAAAGAATACGCTGACTGGTGAATCAGCCTTGGTATCAATTCCTGTACGTGCATGGTTCCTTGAAAACAGCAATAAGAGAAATCCTTTGTCAACTAAAGAATGGACTTTGGCACAGTTCTATGCCAGCAAGGAATTTTGGCCTGTCGCTGTAGACGTGCAGGTTGACCAGGGTATGGTTACATACACCGACGGTACAACTGACACCTTTACAGGTGACGGTGTGTTCATTTGGACAGAAATGTGGGCAAATTATGCCAATATGACATCAACAACAGAGGGTACAGAGTATTACAACAGCTGGAACAGCGGTCATACTCACACAGCAACAGCACTTGAAGACAAGGCAGCTACCTGCACAGAAGCAGGATATACAGGCAGAACATTCTGCGAGGTTTGTAACTCCGTTGTTGATTGGGGAACAACTGTTCCTGCAACAGGTCATACATACGAAACTATTGACGGCGTTCTTAAGTGCAAGGATTGCGGTGAACTCTTTAACGGAGAAAAAGACGGTAAGCTCTACACAGACGGCGTTTTGGCAAACGGCTGGGTAGAAGACAGCTACTATGTTGACGGTGAAAAACTTACAGGTATCAAAGAGGTTGACGGTTATTACTATGATTTCGGTGATAACGGTGTATGCGAGGGCAAGACAAAATATACAGGTCTGTTCTTGGATGAAACAGCAAGTGTATATAGATATTCTGAACTTGGTGTTGTAACGAGCGGCTGGAAGATGATTGACAACGAATGGTATTTATTCAGAGATAAAACACTTGCCGCTGAAACAGACAAGTTCTATAACGGATATGTAACATATCATTTTGAAGAAAATGGTAAATTGATTTCCGGCGAATGGTACAACGATGAAAACGGAAAAATGTATTTCTATGGTCCGGGTTATTACAGAGCATTAAATTATAATAAACCGTTTGTTGTAGATGGAAATACATACTATTTTAATAAAAACGGTAAAGTTGTTACAGGAATTCAGTATGTTCCTATGGATGCAGTTAATTATCGTTGGTGTGATTTAGGTACAGACGGAATCTATAAGGGTAACCTCAACGGTATTCATACTCTAACTGATGGAAAGCTCTATTATCTCAATGACGGCGTAAAGATTAAAGCCGGTGTTGTCGAGGAAAATGGAGAATACTATTACTTTGGTATGCATTACTATGCACTTGCAGACGGTAATTACGATCTTCCTGAATCTATGATGAACAATTTGCTCCCTGCCGGCAATTATAACATTAAAGACGGCAAGATAGTATTAAAAAATGGTATGATTGAGGAAAACGGCAAGCTGTATTATTACGTAAATAACGAAAAGCAGAAAGCCGGAGCAATTAAGATCGGAGAAGATATTTATTACTTCGGAATGCATTACTATGCACTCCCCGACGGTAATTATTATATAACCGATGCAATGTCAAACGGACTTTTCCCGGCAGGCACTTACGAAATCAAAGACTATAAAGTTGTAATTAAAAACGGTATAGTTGAAGAAAACGGCAAGCTGTATTATTACGTAGATAACGAAAAGCAGAAAGCCGGAGCAATTAAGATCGGTGAAGATATTTATTACTTCGGAATGAATTACTATGCACTTCCGGATGGTAATTACTATATAACCGATGCAATGTCAAACGGACTTTTCCCGGCTGGCTCTTATGAAATTAAAGACTATAAGGTTATAATTAAAAACGGTATAGTTGAGGAAAACGGCAAGCTGTATTATTATGTAAATAACGAAAAGCAGAAAGCCGGAGCAATTAAGATCGGAGAAGATATTTATTACTTCGGAATGCATTATTATGCACTCCCCGACGGTAATTATTATATAACCGATGCAATGTCAAACGGACTCTTCCCGGCTGGCTCTTATGAAATTAAAGACTATAAGGTTATAATTAAAAACGGTA
>JBJFHX010000013.1:0-10265 GCA_051893995.1 Ruminococcus sp. | reverse complement strand
AAGCAGAAAGCCGGAGCAATTAAGATCGGAGAAGATATTTATTACTTCGGAATGCGTTATTATGCACTCCCCGACGGTAATTACTATATAACCGATGCAATGTCAAACGGTCTCTTCCCGGCTGGCTCTTATGAAATTAAAGACTACAAAATAGTACTTTAATAATCCGCCCTATATGGGCGGAACTGCACAAAACCATAGTCTCCACGTTGACGTGCAGTGGGCAACGAGTATTGAATTATTCGGCTAATATGGTTAAAGAAGGTAAAAATATGAAACATAATAGAAAGATATATGTTGTTACATATTGCACATATAAAAGCCTGGGCTCTGTATTACAGGCATATGGTTTGAAAACTGCCCTTAAGAGTTTAGGTTGTGAAAGCACGATTATTTCTAATAAAAAAGAGAATCTGCAAGTTAAGAAAAAACCAAAGAACTTTAGAGCAGTTATTATCGCTTTATTTGATTTTTTAATAAGAAGGCAAATTAAAATACGGTATTTGAAGAGAATGGACTTTATTAATTCTAATATTGATATAGAATATTTTGAAGAATATTCCGATCTTAAAATATATAATAAAGTTGAAGATGATATTATTTTTGTGGCAGGCAGCGATCAAATTTGGAATCCTGTTAATTGCAATCCGTTATTCTTTTTGGATTTTATTACTGACCATAAATGCATTTCCTATGCGGCAAGTATGGGAAATACTTACATTCCTGATTCAAAACGAGATTTTTATAAGAATAACCTAAAACGTTTTGATTGTATTTCGGTAAGAGAAAAAGATGTGAAAGAATTGTTAATGGAGTTTACCGAAAACAATATTTCAGTTAATATTGATCCTGTCTTTTTAGTAGACAGAACTGTGTGGGAAAGTATTGAACGTCCTTATAAAGGTGTAAAAGGCAGGTACATATTATTATATATGCTGTACTGGGATGATAGCATAAAGAAAAAAGTGAAAAAATTAAAGGCTGAAACAGGTTTACCTGTGTATGCCATATCGTCAGGTTTATCAAGAGCGTATGCAGACAAACACTTATATGACGTTGGTGTTGAAGAGTTTTTATGGCTTATTGATAATGCTGACTATGTTATTACTTCATCATTCCACGGAGTTGCTTTTTCTACAATTTTTAATAAAAAGTTTGCACCGATTATCAATCCTAATCTGCCGTCAAGAATATCAAGCCTTCTTAACACACTTTCTATTCCTAATGTTGATTCTGATAAGTTAAATGAAAGAAAATATTTTGATTATGAATTGATAAACAGAAAAATTAGAGAAGAAAAAGAAAAGGGACTTCGATATTTGGAGATGGCAATAAAGGTATGAATATAAGTATATTTAACAAATGCACAAATTGCGGAGCTTGCATCAATAAATGTCCTACAGATGCAATTTTTGTAGATGAATCCGGAAACTTTTATAATCCTGTTGTGGATAATGATAAATGCATTGATTGCGGGGCATGTGTTAATGTATGTCCCGTTAATAATGATGAAGAGGTATTGGAGCCTGTTTGTGCATATGGCGGCTGGAGTAAAAATAAAGATGTTGTTATGTCAAGTTCAAGCGGCGGAGTCTTTTTTGAACTTGCAAATCAGATAATTGCAGACGGTGGCTCCGTATATTCGGCGGTATATAGTGAGGATTGCAAAAGTGTTGTATTCGCCTCCAATAAAGTTGCAAAAATCAGTAGACTTCAGAAGAGTAAATATGTAGAAAGTTTAGTAGGGTATTCATTCAGAGAGATTAAAGAGGATTTAAATAATGGAATCAAAGTGCTTTTTTGCGGCACACCCTGTCAGGTTGCGGGCTTGAAAAAGTATCTGGGAGTGCACAGTCCTTATTTGATTACCTGTGATTTTATATGCGGGGGGTTACCGTCTCATAAACTATATTTTGAACATTTGGAACATTTAGAGAAAAAATATAGTTCAAAAATTTCCTGTGTAGATTTTAGACCCAAAACTTATGGCTGGCAGCGTTATGCTGTAAAAATCAAGTTTGATAACGGAAGAGTGTATAACAGACTTGCAAATGAGGATAGTTTCTTATGTTGTTTTTTGTACGGAAGGTATACAGTGAGAGATTACTGCCTGCAATGTAAATTCGGAAACAATCATATATCAGATATTACAATATCAGATTTCTGGAATTATCAAAAGTTTTTAAAGCAAAAAAATTTTGATGGAGTTTCGTTGGTTTTATGCAACACTGTGAAGGGGCGAGAAACACTTGGGAAAATATCAAATAAGTTTTGGCTTCAAGAACTTAATTTGAGTGAATTGTTGCCTGATTCGGTGAAATCAAAAGCTACTTCAGACGTAATTGATGCTCATAATAACTTTTTGAAAAAATGCGATGAAGTAGGTTTTGAAAGAACATATAGAATTTATTTTCATAATTCTCCGATAACTAAATTAAGAAACACTATGGTAAAATTATTGAAAAGAGAGCATTAAAATGTCACAGCGAAAAGTAGGAGTTATATTATCATATATTAATTTGGCTATAGGTTTGCTCATAAATGTGTTCTTGACACCTATATTAATAAATTATTTCGGTGATTTAGATTACAGCATATATAAAGTAATGCAATCCTTTGCAGGTCCATTAACCATGTTTAATCTTGGTATATCTACAGTTGTAACACGTTGTATATCTAAGATTGATAAATTAAGCATAAATGCAGAGAAAGAAAAAAAGAATACAATTGCTATCTCAATGATAGTATCAGTAATAATGTCTGTTTTGGTTATAATTGTTGGTATTTTCATGTGTTTCTTGATTCCGAATATATATGGAAATACGTATTCTGCTGAATATGTTCTATTGGCACAAAAGATTTTTATTGTTTTTATGTTGTCTGCTGTTGTGCATATGCTTACGGATTCTTTCAGCGGATGCATACTTGGACATGAAAAATATGTTGTCAGTGCAGCTATCCCTATAGTAAAAAATGTAATCAGAGTTGTTTTAACATTATTGTTCTTAAGTCTTGGATTTGGTGTATTGTATGTTGCTATTGTTGATTTGATTTATGCAACAGTAATTTTTATATTTTCGTGCCTCTATTCGTTAATAAAACTCAAAGAGATTCCCAAATTATTCTTTTGGGATAAGAAACAAGTTATAGAGATTCTCTTTTTCGGCTTGGCATTGTTATTACAGGCTATAGTAACTCAGGTCAACAACAATGTAGATACGCTTATCTTAGGAGCATTTGTGGAAGAAAAAAGAATTATAACTATGTATTCTTCTGCTTTAGTTATTTTTGCATTTTACAATTCACTAATATCAGAAATAACAAAATTCTTTTTGCCTAAAGCTACAAAGCTTGTTTCATCAAACGCATCAGGTAAAGAATTAACTGATTTTATAATTTATCCCGGAAGATGGCAAGCTGTTATTGCTGTTGGATGCATAGCAGGCTTTGCTTTGTTTGGTGAAAATTTCATATCTTTATGGATTGGCGATAATTATAAAGATGCATATTTGGTAGCACTAATTCTGATGTTGCCTGTTACAATACCTCTTGTTGAGAATGCGGCAATATCTATTCTGGACGCTACACTGAAAAGACTTTTTCGCTCGGTAGTATTGATTGTTATGGCGATTGTAAATGTGATAATTTCAATTTTATTTGTTCAGTTAATTGGATTTTGGGGTGCAGCCCTTGGAACTGTAATTTCACTTTTAATCGGACATGGATTATTAATGAATATGTATTATGCCAAGACATTTAAAATTGAAATTTTTAGGATGTTTAAAGAAATATTTAAAGGTATTTTACCGGCTGGTGTTCTTTCCGTTATCGTTTCAATTCCATTGTTGTTTTTAGGTAATTCATTATTCTTTTTTGTCTTAAAATGTATCGTATTTATAATAATATATTTGGTATTTTTGGTGTTGTTTGGATTCAATAAGACAGAAAAGACGTTTGTGTTCCGGATTGTAAACAAATCATTTTCATTTTTTAAAAACAAAAAGCAATAAAATTTAAATATATTAATGAGGTTATCAATGTCACTATTTACAAACAAAACATTATTAATAACAGGAGGCACCGGCTCATTTGGTAATGCCGTTCTGAACAGATTTCTCGGAACAGATATAGGAGAAATACGTGTTTTTTCCCGTGATGAAAAGAAGCAGGATGATATGCGGCACGAATTTCAGGTAAAAATGCCAGAGGCAACTGATAAAATCAGATTTTACATTGGTGATGTGCGTGATATTCAATCTATAAAAAACGCTATGCACGGTGTTGACTATGTTTTTCACGCAGCAGCGTTAAAACAGGTTCCTTCCTGCGAATTTTTTCCTTTAGAGGCTGTAAAGACGAATGTATTAGGTACAGATAATGTTCTTACTGCTGCGATAGATGAGGGAGTTGAAACGGTTATTTGCCTTTCAACCGATAAAGCTGCGTATCCGGTAAATGCAATGGGTACGTCAAAGGCTATGATGGAAAAGGTTGTAGTTGCAAAATCAAGAACGTCAAAAACAACTAAAATCTGCTGCACAAGATACGGAAATGTAATGTGCAGCAGAGGCTCGGTAATACCTCTTTGGATTGAACAAATCAAAGCAGGAAAGCCAATCACAATAACCGATCCTAATATGACGAGATTTATTATGTCATTGGATGAAGCAGTTGATTTAGTACTTTTTGCATTTGAAAAAGGTCAGTCAGGTGATATTCTTGTTCAAAAGGCTCCTGCTTGTACGATTTTGACTCAGGCAAAGGCTGTTTGCCGACTTTTTGGCGGAGATGAGAATAATATTAAAATTATCGGTATCAGGCATGGCGAAAAGATGTATGAAACCCTGCTTACTAATGAAGAGTGTGCAAATGCTGTCGATTTAGGAAGTTTCTACCGTGTCCCTTGTGATAAACGCAGTTTGAATTATGAAAAATATTTCAGCAAGGGTGATACCGAGAGAAATAAACTTAATGAATTTAATTCTAATAATACCGAGTTACTGACGGTGGAACAGACTATTGAAAAAATTTCTTCATTGGATTACATTATAAATGAACTTACGAAATAACAGAATATTAATTGTACGAGGAGAACGAATATGAAAAAGCTATGTATTCTTATGACTGCATTATTATTAATGTGCCTTTCAGGTTGTGACAGCGGCACATCCGATAATACTTCAACAACTGCAGCATCAAATTCAAGCAATGAAGAGAGTGAAATTGCTTTTTACACAACCGATGAAGACACTTTTGAAATTAAAACAAAATACTGTTCACTATACTACCCTAAAAAATGGGAAAAGTATATAAAAACTGAAATAGATGACAAAGAACCTTATTCGGTAAAGTTTATTGCTTTGGAAGAAAATAAGGATATTCCTTTGTTTGATGTTGTATTTGGGAAACAGAGTACAGGTTCCAAGTTAGGCAAGTTAGAAATTGACAATGAAAAAGTTGATGTCTATTTAGTTGACCATTCCGGAGAGTGGCCTGAAAATATTACTAAAGACAGTGAAAGTAATTTGTTTGCTATGAGCGAAGATGTAAATGTTTTAATTTCAAAGCTCGTATATAATTCTAAAATGGTTATGGAAAACTAAGGAGAAAAAATGAATATACTTGTAACCGGTGCATTTGGTTTTGTCGGAAAAAATCTTTGTGAAGCATTGAAAAATATACGTGACGGCAAAGACCGTACCCGTCCGAATCTAAAAATAGATGATATCTATGAATTTGATATAGATACACCGAAAGAATTGCTTTTTGATTTCTGCAAAAATGCCGATTTTGTTTTCAATCTGGCAGGCGCAAACAGACCGAAAACTACTGATGAGTTTATGCAAGTCAACTGTGACTTCGCAAAAGAATTGCTTGATATTCTGATTAAGAATAATAATAAATGTTCCGTTATGCTTTCAAGCTCTATTCAGGCTACACTTTGCGATAGATTTGCTGACAGTGAATATGGCAGGTCAAAGCTTGCAGGAGAAAATCTGTTTTTTGATTATTCTTTGCGAACGGGCTCTAAGGTGCTTGTTTATCGTTTCCCAAATCTGTTTGGAAAATGGTGTCGTCCTAATTACAATTCGGCTGTAGCTACTTTTTGTAACAATATAGCAAATGATTTGCCTATAACGGTAAATAATCCTGCAACAGAGCTCGAATTGCTTTATATTGATGACCTTGTATGTGAAATGCTTGATGCTCTCGAGGGCAAAGAGCATTACTGTGAGTTTGAAGGTGTTAATACAGTTTTGTGTGAGAACGGTAAATTCTGTGCTGTTCCGAAAACTCACCATGTTACACTCGGCAGAATTGTTGAATTGCTTGAATCATTTAAAAAGCAAACTTCAACACTTGTCATTCCTGAGATTCCCGACGATTCGTTTGCCAAAAAGCTCTATTCAACTTATCTTTCTTATCTTCCAAAAGATAAGGTGGCCTTTGATTTAAAGATGAATACAGATGAACGGGGAAGTTTTACAGAGCTTATAAAAACAATGAATTGCGGTCAGATTAGCGTGAATATATCCAAACCCGGCATAACAAAAGGCCAGCATTGGCACAATACTAAATGGGAGTTTTTCATCGTTGTTGCCGGGCACGGATTGATTGAAGAGCGCAGGATTGGCAGTGATGAGGTGTTGAGGTTTGAAGTCAGCGGAGAAAAAATTACCGCAGTTCATATGCTTCCCGGATATACGCACAATATTATAAATTTGTCTGATACAGAAGATCTCGTTACTGTTATGTGGGCAAATGAGCAGTTTGATCCGAATCATCCCGATACTTATTTTGAGAAGGTTTAAAAATGCAGATAAAAACAGATTACACAGATATTTCTTTTATAAACAACGGTAAATTAAGGCTTTTAATTATTGTTGGCACTCGTCCGGAAATAATTCGGTTGTCGGCTGTAATAAAAAAGTGCAGGCAATATTTTGACTGTATACTGGCTCACACAGGACAAAATTATGACTATAACTTAAATGAAGTATTTTTTAAAGATTTAAAGCTTGGTTTGCCTGAAGTCTATATGGACGCTGTCGGCAATGATTTAGGCGAAACAATAGGTAATATAATAAATTGTTCTTTCAAGCTGATGAATCGGATAAAGCCTGACGCACTTTTGATTCTCGGAGATACAAATTCCTGTTTGTCGGCAGTTGCGGCAAAACGCTTACATATACCGATATTTCATATGGAAGCAGGTAACAGATGCAAGGATGAATGTCTGCCGGAAGAAACCAACAGAAGAATTGTAGATATAATTTCTGATGTAAATATGGCTTATTCGGAACACGCAAGACGTTATCTTGCTGAGTGTGGTTTGCCAAAAGAGCGTACCTATGTCACGGGTTCCCCAATGGCAGAAGTTCTCCACTCAAATCTTGAGGGAATTGAGTCATCGGATATACTTGAAAAATTGGGACTTTCACCGAAAAAATATATTCTGTTGTCTGCTCACAGAGAAGAAAATATTGATACTGAAAAGAATTTTCTGTCCTTATTCTCTGCAATCAATAAATTAGCTGAAAAATATGATATGCCAATATTATATTCCTGTCATCCACGCTCAAAGAAAAGAATTGAAGAATCGGGATTTATGCTTGATAAGCGTGTGATTCAGCACGAGCCTATGGGATTTCACGATTATAATAATTTGCAGATTAATGCCTTTGCTGTTGTATCCGACAGCGGAACATTGCCTGAGGAAAGCAGTTTCTTTACAAGCGTAGCTCATCCGTTTCCTGCGGTTTGCATAAGGACAAGTACAGAACGCCCCGAAGCTCTTGATAAAGGTTGTTTTGTGCTTGCAGGAATAGATGAAAAGAGCCTGTTGCAGGCTGTTGAAACGGCTGTATTGATGAATGAAAATAAAGATTACGGCATTCCCGTTCCTGATTATTCTGATGAAAATGTGTCCACTAAGGTAGTTAAAATTATTCAAAGCTATACTGGCGTTGTGAATAAAATGGTCTGGAGAAAAACTGACTCGTTCTGAATGATAAAACGATAATGAGGTTACTTATGAACAAAAAGATAATATCACTGACACTTTGCGTTTTGATTTTTATCGGCAGTATATCAACATTAAGAGTTTTTGCGGAAGATTATGAACAGCTTAATACTGTAAATGATTTTGATACAGCGAATAACAGCGAAGTAAATTATGGGATTTTCAAAAAAGGTGATATTAATCTTGACGGCATTATTGATATTGCTGATGCAACTTTGCTCCAAAAGTGGCTTGTAAATATAGAGCAAATTTTTATGATTCAGAAATGCAATGCAATTTTTGATAATAACAGCTTAAAAATAGATATTAAAAATGTAACAGAAATTCAAAAATATCTTGCAGGAGTTATTGAAACGCTTGAAAATCCCGATGAAATTATTGTGTATAATCAGATGCGTCCGGAGGTTCAGAGCTTTATTGATAATGTCACATATGACGAAACGGATTATACAATATCAAAAATTGACGACTTTGTTTCCGAAACAAGCAAAAACATACCTGACGGCTGTAAAATTAAAATAAATAAGGCAGGAAAACTTTATGTATTTGACGGTGCAACCGGCGGGACAATGGTTAAAGACAGCGTTGAGGGTGACAATTACATATACAATTTAACCCCAAATGTTGTATCCTGCTACGTGAATATAGTTGACGGTGACATTGACCAAATAGGTGAAATCAAGCCAACAGGCAATGTAAGAATGATTAATTCCTCTTCAACTTTTAATGTTCGTGACCTCGGCGGCTGGGAGTGTGACGGAGGAACTGTTAAATACGGAAAATTGTTCAGAGGCGGTGAAGTCAGCATAGAGGACGCAACTGTTTTAGTAGATTATCTTGGCATAAGGAATGATATAAATTTAAGGGCAAAAGGCGAGGCTTATTGGACTGTATCTCCGTTAGGAGAGAATGTGAATTTTTATGTGTATGACACTTTTGCTTGGTATTCCATCAGCAATTCCGATTTATTGAAGCGTATATTAACAGATATTTTTGATTGTGTAGTTAAAGATGAGCCTGTCTATTTTCACTGTTATGCAGGAGCGGACAGAACCGGAACAGTAGCACTCATTCTTGAAGCTCTACTTGGAATGAGTCAATCGGATATTGACAAGGATTACGAACTGACCTGTTTTTACTCGGGCGTATCCACAGATGCTCAAGCTCGCCGAAGAAACGAGAGCGAGTGGATTGGCTTAGTTAATTCGTTTTCAAATTATGACGGAAACACTTTAAGAGATAAAGTGGTCAGCTGGGTTTTAAGCCTTGGTTTTAGCATAGACACGATTAATCAGTTCAGGCAAGCTATGATTAACGGCACACCTGAGATTTTAACATATGATATAGCAATTAAAAATTGATTATTTTTTGTAAAAAACCTTAAAAATCTTTAAGGTTTTTTTAAGTTTACAAGAATATAAATAATACGTACAATGGGAAATTTTTTCAAATTATAAAAGGAGTGATTTTCATGAAAGCAAAAAACGCATTGTTAGCGTCCGTTTTGTCTGCACTGCTGATAACGGCTTCTCTGCCGATTGCTTCTGTCGTCACATATTCTGCCGAAGAGGTTTCGACAGGTGCAATGATTCTCGGCGATGCCGACGGTGACGGACTTGTAGCGATTAATGATGCAACACTGATTCAAAGGCATACGGCGGAATTTGGGAATATCCCTGACGAGAGAAAAGCGGCGGCTGATGTCAACGGAGATGACAACATTACTATTTCCGACGCAACTCTGATTCAGAAATATCTCGCAGAGATTGCTACTGATTATGCCATTAATGAACCAATCAGCAGCGGTGATACGCAGGATATCACCGCAACTGAAGCGACCGGGGAAACCACAGCAACGCAGGCGACAGAGGAGACCACAGCTACCTCTCCCACTGATGCAGTTGATGAGGATGCATGGAAAAGCAACACAGGTCAGATTATTCTCAGCAATAGCGGCATAACCGTTTCGGGTGACGGAATTTCCGTTGAAGGTAATATCGTCACGATTTCCGACGGCGGCGACTGGGAGGTTATCGGTACCTGTGACGACGGTATGATTTATGTTGACACGGGCGAGGTTAAGGACGTTAACGACAAGGTTAAGCTCAGACTGAACGGTATGAGTCTTACTAACACAAGCGGTCCTGCAATTTACTTTGACCGCTGTAAAAAGGCATTTATCACTATTGAAAGCGGCAGCGAAAACTACGTAGCTGACTCTTCCGATTACGCTGCCGAATAT
>JBJFHX010000012.1:0-6300 GCA_051893995.1 Ruminococcus sp. | reverse complement strand
TATTCCGCATTACGCATTCCGAATTCCGCATTGAAATAAATTATAGTTTATCTTAATAAATGTATATCCTTACAAATAATGCAAAAAGCGGTACAGTCAACACATAAACTGTACCGCTTCTATATTTATTTTGTTATTTCAATGCATTGATAGCCGCTTCAATAAGTGCAATCTGCTCTCTTTCCTTTGCAGCCTGTCCCTTAACCTTTTCAATTACGGCTTCGGGCGCTTTTGCTACAAAGCCCTGATTGTTGAGCTTGCCCTCACTCTGCGCAAGGCGTTTCTTAACCTGCTCAAGCTCCTTGTTGAGTCTTGCAAGCTCTGCCTGCTTGTCAACAAGCTCGTCCATCGGAATGTAAATCTTTGCGTCAGCCGTTACGATTGTAACTGCTCCCTCAATTTCAAAGCTGTCGGCAACCTCAACCTCGCTTGCAGACGCAAGCTTCTGAATGAACGCTGTGCCGTCTGTAAAGGTCTGCGGGAATTTTGTTGCAACGTAAACCTTTGCCTTTCTTGACGGAGGAACGTTCATCTCTGCACGGCGGTTACGGATTGCACGGATTGCTTCCATAACCCTCTGCATTTCAAGAACAGCCTCGGGATAGTCAAGCTCTGCGTTGTATTCGGGGTACTTTGCAAGCATTACCGTTTCGCCCTCGTGCGGAATTGTCTGCCAAATTTCCTCTGTGATGTAGGGCATAAACGGGTGAAGAAGTCTTAAAATCTGGTCGAGAACATAGAGGAGAACCTGTCTTGCGTTCTGTGCGTCCTCACCGTCGCTTGAAAGTCTTGCCTTTACAAGCTCAATATACCAGTCGCAGTAGCAGTCCCAGATAAACTCGTAAACCTTCTGAACAGCAATACCAAGCTCGAATTTTTCAAGGTTTTCGTTTACTTCCTTTGCAACCGTGTTGAGTGTTGAAACAATCCACTTGTCCTCGGTTGTAAGCGTTTTCGGAAGCTGTTGCGCAACGTCGTAATCGTCAATGTTCATATGGACGTAACGTGAAGCGTTCCAGAGCTTGTTTGCAAAGTTTGCGCAAGCCTCAACACGCTTTTCGGAAAATCTCATATCGTTACCCGGTGAGTTGCCTGTTGCAAGGAAAAATCTGAGTGCGTCTGCGCCGTATTTGTCGATAATTTCGAGCGGGTCAATACCGTTGCCGAGTGATTTTGACATCTTAACGCCGTTTTCGTCACGGACAATGCCGTGCATAAATACGGTTTTGAACGGTGCTTCGCCCGTATGCTCACATGCTGAGAAAATCATTCTTGCAACCCAGAAGAAGATAATATCATAACCCGTAACAAGTGTGTCTGTCGGGTAGAAATACTCAAGCTCGGGAGTCTTGTCAGGCCAGCCGAGTGTTGAGAAAGGCCACAAAGCGGAGCTGAACCAGGTGTCGAGAGTGTCCTCGTCCTGATGCAGGTGATTTTTGCCGCACTTCGGGCAAACTGTCGGTGCTTCCTTTGCAACGATAATTTCGCCGCAGTCGTCGCAGTACCACGCAGGAATTCTGTGTCCCCACCAGAGCTGACGAGAAATACACCAGTCCTTGATATTCTCCATCCAGTGGAAATATACCTTTTCAAAGCGTTCGGGGATAATCTTTGTTTCGCCGTTCTTTACGCATTCAATTGCAGGCTTTGCAAGCGGAGCCATCTTGACAAACCACTGCTTTGAAACCATAGGCTCAATAGTTGTGTGACAGCGGTAGCATGTGCCTACGTCGTGAGTAAGCTCCTCAACCTTTTTGAGTGCTCCTATAGCTTTAAGGTCGGCAAGAATTGCTTCTCTTGCTTCCATAGTTGTCATTCCTGCGTATTTTCCGCAGTCAAGCACCTCAGGCTCGTTTTCTGCAAGCTGGCCCTTTGCCTTCAGCTCGTTGTATTCAGCAACATCCTTAGCGCCCGTCATATGGCCGTCGTAAGTAAAGCAGCGCACAATTGGAAGCTTGCTGCGCTGACCTACCTCAAAGTCGTTGGGGTCGTGGGCGGGAGTAATCTTAACAACGCCTGTTCCTTTTTCCATATCTGCGTGTTCGTCGCATACAATCGGTATTTCCTTGTTGAGCAACGGGAGAATTACGTGACAGCCGTGCAGATGCTTGTAGCGTTCGTCGTCCTTGTTGATTGCAACGGCTGTGTCGCCGAGCATTGTTTCGGGACGTGTTGTTGCAATTTCAAGGTATTCGCCTGTTTCTTTAACCTGATAGAGCAGATGCCAGAAATGACCGTGCTGTTCCTTGTATTCAACCTCGGCGTCGGAAATTGATGTGCAGCAGTGCGGACACCAGTTTACCATTCTGTTGCCCCTGTAAATTTTACCTTCCTCATAGAGCTTGACAAAGACCTCGGTAACAGCCTTTGAACAGCCCTCGTCCATAGTAAAGCGTTCACGCTCCCAGTCACAGCTTGAACCGAGCTTTTTAAGCTGGCTAGTGATTCTTCCGCCGTATTCACGCTTCCAGTCCCACGCACGCTCAAGAAACCCTTCACGTCCGAGGTCTTCCTTTGAAATGCCCTCTTTGCGCATAGCCTCAACAATTTTAGCCTCTGTAGCAATTGAAGCGTGGTCTGTTCCGGGAAGCCAGAGTGCGCTGTAGCCCTGCATTCTTCTCCAGCGGATTAGAATATCCTGCAAGGTTTCGTCAAGAGCGTGTCCCATATGCAGCTGACCTGTGATGTTTGGCGGCGGCATAACGATAGTATAGGGCTTTTTATCCTTGTCCACTTCGGCGTGGAAGTAGTTGCCCTTAATCCAGAAATCATAAATTTTGTCCTCGAATTCCGAGGGGTTGTAAGATTTAGCAAGTTCCTTTGCCATAAACATATCTCCTCATACATTGCAAAGTGGTAAGCAAAATCGTTGCGCTTACATATACCCATATATTATCTCATTTTAGTGTGCTTTTGTCAATCAATGAGAGCAAAAAACTGCGGAATTTGCCGCAATTAATGTGCAGACAAATTCCGCAGTGAAAATTATTGTTTGTTGATTTTAGTTTTCAGCCTTGATTGCCTGAACAGCCAGCGGCTTTTCAGCAGTCTTGTTTCTGCAAAAAATAGTTTTGAAAACCTTGCGGATAAGCGGCTGAATAAAGAACATCTGACCGAAAAATGCAAACGGAAGATTGAAGCAGACAAGCTTGAACCACGTTGCAAACAGGGTGATTATGCTGAAGCCTGCGTAGTAGGGATAATAAATGAAAGCGGCAATAAGGCTCATTGCAGGGCACATAAGTCCTACGGTTGCGCAGATGATTGCGCTTTCAAAGATTACGGGGTGGGTTTGAAGGGGATTAAACACCTTTGAAGCAAGTTTAAACGAGCAGGGACTGCCCATAAAAACCTCAAGGCTGAATGCAAAAATGAACTCCACAAGTACAACGCTCCATATCGGCATATAAGTGCCGAACATAAAAACGCCGCCCTGCTTGTTGATTGCCTCAAGCACGCCCTGAGTGCCGTTAATCTCCATAAGGGTTGCGCCGTTGACTACATAGAGGTTGTAGAAAACAAAGGCATGTACTGTGACTACGACTGTGAGAAAGGCAAAAACCGTTCTCTGAAACTGATTACTTGGCATAAAATTACTCTCCTTTTCTTTTTTAACAAACGCAAAAAACGACACAATATGTACGTGCACAAACCTGAAAAAACATATTTACCGTAATCAGATTTATGTGCAGTGCACTACTTGTGTCGTTTATGTATCGTTTATTAAATTGCCTGTTCAGTTTATCACTTTTTTCAAAAAAAGTCAAGCGATGTCTTATCGGTACTTAATAAGTAAGGAAAGGTTTGCTTTTTCAATGTCGTTAACATTTGAGTCGATGTAGCTCGGATTTTCAACGTACCACTCGGTGGAATTGAAGTAAGCCTTAATCTGCGAATCCTTGAAAACACGGCCGTAGCGGGCGTAGATTTCGTTGATAGCCTGCTGAATTTTTGCCGATGAGAGCCTTGAAACCTCAGCGTCGGTAAGCCTTCTGTAGGAGGAATCGTAAAAGACAAAGTCATCTTTGTATGCATTTCCGATTTCGCTCGGAGATGAATTCTGCGTGGTGATTTTTCCGTTTTTTCTTTCGGACGTCGGATTTGTACTGTCCTGCGACGGAGAGGTGGGAGATGTGCTCGGAGAAGTCGGGTTTGTCACCGTTTCAGTTTTTACCGTAACCGTGCAGGATGCTTCCTTGCCGTTTTCGGATTTGCAGGTGATGCTTGCAATGCCCGATTTTACGCCCGTAACAAAGCCGTCACTGTTTACAATTGCCACCTTTTCGTCACTTGAGCTCCATTCAAGAACTCCGCTCGGTGCGTCAGAGGGCTGAGTTTTGGCTGTAAGCTGAATTTTTTTGCCCACCTTTACAGAAACGTCAGTGCTTGACAATGTAATGGAGGTCACTTCTTTGTCAACTACTTTGACGTTGCAGGAGGATTTAATGCCGTTTTCCGTCTTTGCCGTTACAACGGCTGTGCCTGCGCTCTTTGCCTTTAAGGTGCCGTCGGATACTGTGACTATTTTTGTGTCGGAGCTTGCCCAGTCAAGAGCCTTTGTTTTAGCGTCCTCGGGAAGAATTTTTGCCTCAATTCCGAGTGAATCGCCGACAGTCATAGTAACCTCGGTTTCGCTCAGCTCAATACTCTGCACCTCTTTGTCAAAGCAGGAGCAGAAAACAAAGGGGACTAAAGTAATAATACAAAGCAAAAGTGCAGTCCTTTTCATAATAACGTCCTCCAATTCCGGTTGCCCTAATATTATTTGTCTCTTTGGTGATTTTAGTATAAAGCATTTTACTGTTTTTGTAAACAAATTTTCATTTCTTATTGAAAATAATTACAGTATTTTGCGCAAAATCAGTTGACATATATATAATTATGAGATAGAATATAATTGTATCAATGAAATAATACATATAACACTAAAGGGGCGATGTTTATGATAAGGACAATCAAAGATTTAATGTTTAAAATAAAGGACAAAACCGTTTCGTTTGCAGTAAGTGTATGCAGAAATATAAAACAGCTTGCAGTATTCTCTGCAAAGAAGGTTTCAGAAAGTACAGGAAAGTTCGTTTCATTTATCGGGAAATATGCGTTCGTGTTCTCGGTGTTTTCCGTACTTGGGGTGGTTATGTTCTTTGTCAGAAAAGTGACATATAGAAGTTAAGTTTGCCGCAAGCGGCAAGAGAAGCAGCTTGCTGTGTAAGCAGTGAAGTTTTCTGCTTCGCAGAAAGTGAAGTTATAGCTCAAAATAGTATTTATAAAATAAGAGCCGAGAATGTTCTTTTATTCTCAGCTCTTATTATTTTTAGCAGTTTTTATTGAAGGAATAAGCATGACTCAAATTGTAGCACATTCCGAATCAAGTTTTTTATATTCAGATTCATTTATATAATTAGTTTTGTAAAGCAGTTCCAGCCAATAACCTGTTTCATTAGCTTCTTTTAAAGCAATTTGAAGTTTTGCGACAAAGTCAGCTTTGCTGTGTGCGTATTGCGCCTCTCGAATATTTGCACCGATTGAAGTACCGCTTCTTCCGATTTGATTTGAAATAATGCTTTCACGTTTAAGTTTAAGTTCTTTAACAAGGTTTATTATAGAAACTGCAAAATCTGTTGACAGTACTTTTAATTTACTTTCAGTCATAAAATAACCTCTCTATTAGAGTTAAGTTTGCCGCAAAGCGGCAAGAGAAGTAGCTTGCTGTGCAAGCAGTGAAGTTTTCTGCTTTGCAGAAAGTGAAGTAAAGTGTTCAAACACGTGCCGTAGGCACACTTCACTACGAAGTAACTTCACGTTGTCAGACACTTCACGTTCCGTCAGTAACACTTAGTTGAGAAATCAGTCGGCAATTTGCCGACTGATTTCTCATGGCCCGCCCGAAGGGATTTGAACCCCCGTTCTCCGGAATCGGAATCCGTTGCGTTATCCAGCTGCGCCACGGGCGGAAATATTCAGTTTTTCAGACTATACCTATAATACATTAGAAATCAGGGATAGTCTTGCGAGATAAACCATAATTTAGCGGCGAGCCGCCGCAGGCAAATCGAGTGGAAAAGTCGGTTATTTTGGTAAAAACGGATGCCCGAATTATAGAATGATAAATAGGTAACGTTTCGGGACGTCAGGGATGCCGTCCCCTACGGTTATATAAGAAACGTTTGTAATATAGCCGTAGGGACACGGCGTGCCGTGTCCGTGTTGACTATCAAACGCAACCGAATATATCATTATTATAATAACAAACCTTTCCGTAGGGGACGGGTTCCTACACGTCCCATTCACAAAAATTGC
>JBJFHX010000011.1:0-24638 GCA_051893995.1 Ruminococcus sp. | reverse complement strand
ACAGAAATTTAAATACTGTGTCCACGGTACTTCGTCTCCTTAAAAAAATCTACCTCATTTTTTATGAGCGACGAGGGCGTCGCTCGCTACAATAAATATTGTAACGTATAATGTAACTTCATATTTCTTTTCCGCACATTGGCGGAAAAGAAATAATCTCGTTACTAATGATGCACCTATGTGCATAGGGACAAATAATTTTAATTAATAATTATTAAGCCTTAACTTTCAGCGTCGGAATTATTGCCGTCGGCAGGTGTTTGTACTTCCGGCTCATTTCCCACATTATCGCTTTGCTGTCCGAGAGAAGCAAGGTATTCCTCAATCGCCCTTTTCTTCTGCTCTTCCGTAAGTTCAGAATTTTTGACAACAGCCTGTGCCTCTTCTACCGCTTTTTCCTTACTGTAAGCCATAAGGTTCATTACGACCCTGACAGCTTCATAGACAAAGAATATAATCATCGGCAGAAGTACACAAAGGAAAAATCCGAGCTGTGTTCTGATAAAGCTTAACACTTCACCCAAGCCGGGGATTTTCGTGCCTGTATATTTAGCCACAATAGTGGAGGCTGTCTGAAGATCCGTATCCGGCTCGGGATTTGTTTCTTCGTTGTCGCCCTGCGTTCTGTAGTAAATGATGTTATCATCTTCAACTACTTCGACAATACGGTGAGTGTTTAAAACCTGCTCTCCGTTTAATTCAATGGGAAAAGTTACAATGTCACCTTCCTGAAACTCATCATCGATTTCAGTCAGCGTACACAAAATCAGGTCGCCGGGATTGATTGTATCTTCCATTGATTCCGTCTGAACGCTTAAGGGTGCAATACCGAAAATGTTGGGAACCCCTGATGATTTAGAAGTTAACGACAGCATAACAACAATTATTGATACCATCAGTATTAGTACGACAAGTATGTCGACAATAATATTAACTATTCTTTTTAGAATTTTACTCATGCAAGGGGTCTCCAATCATTGGGGTTATTCATTCACAATGCTGTGAATTAATTAAATCTAAACTAAATTAGTTTGTTTCCTTAACAGTATCACCTGTTACGTCGAACTGCCATGAAGGTAAAGTCTGACCAGCGTTTGTATCGATACACTGCTCATCCTGACCCTCGAACCAAACGTAGAGGTTGTAGTACTTAGCCTGACCAGCTGTAAGAGTACCGATTGAGATTTCAGTAGTTGTTTTAGGTGTAATCTCAGTAAATGTAGGTGTAGCAGAAGTAAGAGCCTGATATGCTGCACCATCAGTATCATAAACAGAAGAAGCAAATGTGCCTGTCTCAGTTGCAGATGCGCCAATACCGTCAGCTTCTACTAAAGCAACACGAAGATAGCTACTATTTGAGGGGAATGAGAACTTAATCTTTACGTTTGCAACATCAGCTTCACCGTTGTTCTTAACGTTAAGCTGATTCTTAATTACATAGTCAGCTGTGTCTGTAACAGAAGCATATGTACCAGCCTTAGCTGCGAAGTTTGTGTCTGTTTCAGCGTCAGCCTTGTACCATGCTGAGCCGTTAGCTGAAGATACAGGATACATAATCTTGCTTACGCCGTAATCAACGTGGTTTGTCCAAGAACCTGAAATATCACTGATCTGGAGTTTACTTGCCTTTGTTGTTCTTACATTGATACCGTCAGCATAAACAGCTGTACTTGATGTGAACCATGCATATGTTGCAGTTCCGAGTGCGAGCATTGCTACGAGGAGCATTGCTACTGAAGAGACTAATAATCTCTTTCTTGATGATGTTTTCATTGAGAAATTCCTCCTAAAAAATAATTTTTTGTCCCTAAAACACCATAGGGATTTTTTGCTTTATATTCAGCGCAATTTCAAGAGTTGCGCTTAATACCAAAATCAATTTGCGGGTGATGTTGTTTCGTCCTCACGTACGCTGAACAACATTCTCATTCTGATGTGTCCGTTGCGGATATCGTCAACACATTCGGGGTCGTTGCCTTCAATCCACATTACGATTGTGTATTTGTCTACATCGTCAACCTTGAATTCCTCGGTTGCCGTTGTCATTACCTCGGTATCGGTATTGAACTTTGTGCAATCGGTTTCGGCTGTGTTGCGGTCATCGTACTTAGCCTTACCGTAAATTGTCGGCTCACCGTTTTTATATACCATAACTCTTACTGCTTCATCGGCAGACTTTGCAGCACCGGTGATTTCAAGAACTGCGTCGTAGTCAAGAGTTGCCTGTCCGTTGTTCTTGCAGTAGAAAGTATAAGCAACGTAGTTATCGCCGTTATGCTCGCCGTTTTCGCTTGTATCAAGGTCAACGGGAAGCCATGAATATGTAATGTTTGTTACATCATCAGCCTGTAGCGCTGAAAGCGAAGCGCTCTGAGTTTTGAACTCGGGGTCCTCGCTGAGAATAATACCCTTTTTAACAGCAGGAGAATCGACGCTGATGATAAGGTCGCCCCACTGGGTTAAGAGCATTGAAACTATGAAAAGAATAAGGAGTATAATCAGACAAACCGTAAGAATTACACTCAGAAGCTTTCTGCGCTTTTTGTACTTGACGATGTCAATAGAGTCGTTCTTAACATGAAAATGCTCAATTTCGGCATCTGCCATTTTTTTGTCATTAAGACGGCTCAACTCCTCCGGAGTAATGGGCTGTTCAATTTTAGATTTCTTTTTTCCGAACAAATTAATCACTCCGTCGGTTTATTTTTTGCTTGATAGATAATAGTAAGACTAAAATGTCTTTGCCTAAAATTGAGCGATTAAATAATCGCCCAATTAATCAGGATTCATTAAGAAATAGGAACGTTGTTTTCGTCGCATCCTACAAAGCTGAGCTGAATTCCGAGCTGTGAGTCCTGAACGTCGTCATCACACTCAGGGTCTTCACCGTCAATCCAGATTCGGATTGTTGCCTTTGTCGGGGTAAGCTGTTCAAGATGGAAAAGTCTTGTATTGTCGCTGTACTGCATTGTACCCGACGGCAAGTCAAAAGTGGTCTGTCCGTTAACAGGAGTACCGCGGTTCGGCTCATATATTGTTGTACCGTTTCTCTCGGTTGAGAAATCAACTCTTACGCAATTTACTACGTCTGCCTGTGCACCTGTCGAAGTTGTTGTAACCTTTGTACCGGTATCCTCGCCCTGCTCGGCACTTTCTGTTGTAAGGTGTACCCACATATCCTCTGTAGCAATAAAGTAACATTCGAATTCAAGGTAGGAACGGTTATTAGGTTCTTTCTCAACGCCTCGCTGATTAGTAAAGCGTGTACCGTCAGAAGTTGTAACCGGGTCAAGAACAGTATCTTCGAGGTTTGTGTTGCTGTTGTCACGAAGATAGCTGTCAATCATTTCATTGGTGATTACCTTTGTGTATTTTGAAAGGTCAGTGCCGTAGTTATCCATTCCGACCTTGAGCTGTGCACTCATACTGATTTTGATGTCGAGGTTATCAACACCTGCAAAGGTATTTACCGTAAACCAGGCAACCGTTGCCGAAGTCATTGAAAGCAGAGTAATAAGGGCTACGAACACTATCAGCCTTTTGCGCCTTTTACGAGGCACTTTTTCGCTGACCATTTTATCAACTATCTTGTTGAAAAAGCCCATTGTAAACACTCCCGAATAAAATTTAACATAGTTGCGAACATAAAATCATTGTTTGATATAACAAGTTTATACCAAATTTGTCGAAAAATCAATAATTTTATTGCCTGTTTTTGGAATTTTGTATATTTACACAATCAAATTCAGCCTGTTTTGTGCAAAATACTAAAAGATATTACTAAAATGTAAAAAGTATTGTAATTAATAAAAAATGGCTGATTTTTACACAAGAAGAATAAATAATGCTATATATTATTAAATTTTTCCCTTGAATGTATGAAAATGATAGATATAATAGTAATAAAAAGATTCGTCATATATGTAACATTTCTATTCAGATTTCAGATAAAATAAAAAAGGACACGAAAATCGTGCCCTTGAATAAATTATTACAATTTTTAAATCTGCTTATTTACGATTTTATATTCGTCATAAAGCTGAAAATAATGGCATTGGGTTACGTTCTGAGTGAGAAAACGCTCCATTTCGTCCTCGTCGAGGTCGATACTGCAATAATCGCCGAGCTCCTCGTCAGCAACATAGTGAGCGCACATTTCACAGCTGTCAGCCATTGCTCTTATCCCCCTCGTAAACAAAGTTATACTTATTATATGAAAAGGGAACGTAGTTTTCAAGCTGTTCAAAAACTTCTTCCTGCGTGTCGGCTACGGAATAAAGGCGTTTGCAGTCGTCTGTCATAAACCTGTTTTTTACTGCGTTGTCCATCATCGCAATCATATGATTGTAATAACCTTTTACATTATATATGATAATGGGCTTTTCGTGACGTCGGAGCTGTTTGAGGGTGAGTACCTCGAAAAACTCCTCAAATGTGCCCATTCCGCCTGCGCAGATGATAAAAGCGTCGGATCTGTCCTCCATAATGCCCTTGCGTTCACGCATTGTTTCGGTGAAAATAAGCTCGGTGCAGTTGTCAAAAAGTACGTCCATTTCTTTAAAAAACTCGGGACTTACACCGATAAGCATTCCGTTTTCGGCTGAGGCGCCCCTTGCGGCTGCTCCCATAACGCCGTATTTTCCTGCTCCGAACACGATGCCGTGTCCTCTTTTTACAAGCTCAGAGGCGAGCTTTTCGGCAGAATCGAGATATTCCCTGTCAATAAGGTCGCTTGACGAACCAAATACACATATATTCATAAACAAATTCCTTTCAATAATATATTTCACATTATACATTGCAAATCAGTTAAGGTCAACAGATAAATTCAATTAACAATTAACAATGTACAATTAACAATTTATGTCGAGCGGAAAGGTTGCAATAATCAAAAGTTTAATGCCCGAATTTATTTATATTTTATATTGCGGCTGAAAGCCGGCGCCTTAATTGATAATTGATAATTGATAATTGTATATTGTTTTCCGGAGGAAAAATATGTCGATACTCTCTAAATATAAAAATGAAAAAAAGCTTCCTGTTGTTCAGCGGAGCGTATTCAGCCTTGCGTGGCCGATATTCTTTCAGGCGCTTCTCGGCGTTGCTCTCGGCTACGTCGATACCATTATGCTGTCAAACTACAGCGAAACAGCAGTCGGCGCTATCGGCAACGCAAACTCAATAATAGGGTTTCTTGCGCTTGCTTTCACCATAATTTCGAGTGCAACGGGAATTATGGTCAGCCAGTACCTCGGTGCAGGCAAAAAAGAGGAAATGAATCGCATTTACACGGTTGCGATGTGCTTTAACCTTGTACTGAGCGGAATAATCAGCCTTGTGGTGTTTCTGTTCAGCAATCCTCTGCTTACGGTTATGCAGGTGCCCGATGAGATGATGAGTGACGCCGATATGTATATGAAAATAGTCGGCGGTACAATATTTACTCAGGCTCTTATCAATGCGTTCAGCCAGATTTTCAGCAGTCACGGCAAGACGGTTTTCGGAATGATAATATCGTTTGGTATGAACATTGTAAATATTGTCGGCAATTTCCTTTTCCTTTACGGACCGCTTGAGAGTCTGGGACTCGGTGCTTCGGGTGTTGCGATTTCAACCTCGGTCAGCAGAATTCTGGCAGTAATCGCCGCAGTTATTTATTTTTACATAGTTATCAGGGGCAGAATCGGCATAAAATATTTAAGACCGTTCCCCTCTAAGATTTTAAAGGAGCTTTTAAAGCTCGGTATTCCCACCGCAGGCGAGAATATTTCCTACAACTTTTCTCAGCTTGTCATCACCGCCCTTGTAAACACTATGGGTATTGTTGCCATAAATACTAAAATATATGCAACTATGCTTTCAATGTTGACTTATATGATTGCGTATGCCGCCGCAATTGCAACGCAGATTATTGTAGGTCACAGCGTGGGTGCAGGAAACTACGACTTTGCGTATAAGAAAGTGCTGAAAACACTTCGTTTCGGACTTATTGTTTCAATTTCAATAGCTGTGCTCAACTGGCTTGCATCTCCCTTTACGTTCTCGCAGTTCTCAGACGACCCGAAGGTTGCAGCGCTTGGTGCAACGGTTATGTTTATTGCAATTTTCCTTGAATTCGGACGCACGACAAATATTGTTGTAATCAACAGTATGAAAGCGGCAGGCGATGTTAAATTCCCGACGATGATTGCAATTTTCTCAATGTGGGGGTTGAGTGTGCTTATTGCATACATTCTCGGCGTAGTGCTGGGAATGGGACTTGCAGGCGTATGGATAGGTATGGCGGCTGACGAAATTTTCAGAGGAATTGTTGTATTTATCAGGTGGATAAGAGGAAGCTGGAGAGGAAAAAGAGTTGTCAGCACGGAGTGATAGTTTTTAATTAACAATTTACAATTAAAAATTAACAATTAATTCAGCGGCTTTCAGCCGCAATATAAATAAAGCCGGGTAATAAACTTTTGATTTATTACGACCTGTCCGCTCGACCTTAATTGTTAATTGTACATTATTAATTGTTAATTGAAATTATTATTTCGCAATTGTAAATTAGTTTACAATCTTTTATCATTCAATATGTAATAATATATTTAAAGTAAATCAACAGATTTAAGGAGTGATAATTATGGGTATGACTATGTCGCAGAAAATCCTCGCCGCTCACGCAGGGCTTGACGAGGTTAAGGCAGGTCAGCTTATTGAAGCAAAGCTGGATATGGTACTCGGCAACGACGTTACCTCTCCCGTTGCAATCAACGTATTTGAAGAAAACGGCGCAACTGCTGTATTTGACAACACAAAAATCGCAATGATTATGGACCACTTTACCCCGAACAAGGATATTAAGGCGGCTACTCAGGTTAAGCAGACAAGAGAGTTTGCTCACAAGTACGACATCAAAAATTACAAGGACGTTGGTCAGATGGGCATTGAACACGCACTTCTCCCCGAAATGGGACTTGTAGGACCCGGCTGTCTTTGCATAGGTGCTGACTCACACACCTGTACATACGGTGCGCTCGGCGCATTTTCAACAGGCGTTGGCTCAACCGATATGGCGGCAGGAATGATAAGCGGCAAGGCGTGGTTCAAGGTTCCCTCCGCAATCAAGTTCAACCTTATCGGCAAGCCTCAGGGCTATGTAAGCGGCAAGGACGTGATTCTTCACATTATCGGCAAAATCGGCGTTGACGGCGCACTCTACAAGTCAATGGAATTTGTCGGAGAGGGCATTAAGTACCTCAACATTGACGACAGACTCTGTATTGCAAATATGGCTATTGAGGCAGGCGCAAAGAACGGTATCTTCCCTGTTGACGACATAACTCGTGAATACTGCAACGGCAGATATCAGGGCACACCTGTTGAATACACAGCCGACGAGGACGCTGTTTATGACGAGGAATACACAATTGATCTGAGCGAGCTCAAGCCGACTGTTGCATTCCCTCACCTTCCCGAAAACACAAGAACGGTTGACGAAATCGGCGAAAAGGAAGTCAAGATTGACCAGTGCGTAATCGGCTCGTGCACAAACGGCAGAATTTCCGATTTACGTGCGGCAGCAAGCATTCTCAAGGGCAGAAAGATTGCCGACAACGTAAGATGCATCATCCTCCCGGGTACTCAGAAAATCTGGCTTGAGGCTATGCACGAGGGACTTTTTGATATATTTGTAGAGGCAGGAGCAGTTGTTTCAACTCCGACCTGCGGACCTTGCCTTGGCGGTCATATGGGTATTCTTGCCGCAGGCGAAAAGGCAATTTCAACTACCAACCGCAACTTTGTAGGCAGAATGGGACACGTTGACAGCGAGGTTTACCTTGCAAGTCCTGCCGTTGCGGCTGCAAGCGCAGTAACGGGCTACATCACAGACCCTGAAAAGCTCAATTAAGAAAGGTAAGGTGCTAAATATGAACGCAAAAGGTACTGTACATAAATTCGGCGACAACGTAGATACAGACGTAATTATCCCTGCTCGTTATCTTAACACAGCCTCGCACAAGGAACTTGCGGCTCACTGTATGGAGGACATCGACAAGGAGTTTGTAAACAACGTAAAGGAAGGCGACATTATGGTTGCCGAAAAGAACTTCGGCTGCGGTTCGTCACGTGAACACGCTCCGATTGCAATCAAAGCAAGCGGAATTTCGTGCGTAATTGCCTCAACCTTTGCAAGAATTTTTTACCGCAACGCAATTAACATCGGACTTCCGATTCTTGAATGTGACGAGGCGGCAAAGGAAATCAAGTCGGGCGATACTGTTTCGGTAAACTTTGACACAGGCGTTATCACAGACGAAACAACAGGCAAGACTTATCAGGCAGAGCCGTTCCCCGAGTTCATTCAGAACATAATCAAAAAGGGCGGACTTATCAAGTCAATTACATAATATATATTATATATTCAAAAAACAGGTCGGAACACCGTAATTGGTATTCCGACCTTTTTTGAGTTTGGAGTTTGGAGTATGGAGTTGAGGATCGGTCGAGAGCCTCGACACGCAAATCTCCGAATTTTTAATAGTGTGTATTGTATGGAAATGTTTGTTTGCAAAAATCAACTTGCAATATCGGTGACGTTTCGGGACGTGTAGGAACCCGTCCCCTACGAATTTATCACAAACGTTTCCTTAATATCCGTAGGGGACGGCATCCCTGACGTCCCGATACACGGAACGCCGTGTCCCTACGGAAGCGTTCATAAATCCTTAACTCTGAATTTTGACTTATTTTGCTTCTGCAAATTTCAGGTTGTTTTCCTTTGCGTAGCTTTCAGCAGTTGAGCCTTTTGCGCCGTAAAGCACAAAGCCCTCGATTGCGCTCTCTTCATAAGAATCTTCGTCTTTATATTCAAGACCGATTCCGCAGTCGTCCATAGTCTTTACAGACTTGGGAACTGTAACCTTGACTAAATCTTCACAGCCGAAAAATGCGTCAGGCTCAATTGTTTCAACGCCTTCCTCGATTACAACCTCGTCGATATCCTCGTTAAATGACAAAGCAAATTCTCTGATAACCTTTACCGAACCGGGAATTACGACTTTAATATACTTCTCATCATCATCGTAACTGCTGAGGTTATAAACACCGAGGAATTCAATTTCTACAACGTCCTTGCCATCAATCTCTGACGGAATTTCAACGGTGAGAGTTTTTGCATCGTAGTCATACATATTATCATATGCGGTAATCTTTACGCCGCCCTCGGTTTCCTTGTAGTAGCAGTGAGAAGTATTGTCCAGCGTACCGTAGTAGTCCTCATAACCTGAGCTGTCGCTTGTTTCGGGAGCTGTTGTATCTTCTTCCCACTCGGGAAGTGTGTAATCTTCTACCTCTGAAATAATCGAATTCACAATGTTATTACCTGCGTTTACAGCATTCTTGGCTGCATTAAAAATGTTGCAGGCAACAACACCTACTATAATGCAGAGAATAAGAATTAATCCGCCGACAATTCCGAGCACAAGACCTACCACCTTGCCTGTACTCATACCCTTTTTGCCCGACGGCGCATTATTCTGAGGCTGATTTGTAAACTGCTGACCCGTATATCCGCCGTTTGAGCCGTTTGTAAACTGCTGGCCAAAGCTCGTTTGCTGAGGCTGTACGGGATTTGGCTCAGCATTTGTATTGAAGTTATCTGACGGATTGTACTGAACAGGCTGAGGAATTTCATTCTGTGCGGGTGTGCTTTCGGGAACAGGAGTTGTCTGAACAGGCTCTGTCGGCTGTGTTTGCCCAGTCTGAACAGGTATGCCGTCATTTGACGGTGCAGGAGTTCCGCATTTCATACAAAATTTGCCTGTTATTTCCTCTCCGCAGTTAGGGCAGACAGGATTTGTGGGTGCAGGTGCACCGCAGTTTGTGCAGAATTTACCTGTAAATTCTGCTCCGCATTTTGTACATTTCATAATAATTTCCCCCATTATAGAAGTGATGTGTGACCTGCGGTCACGTGAAGCTTGCCTTGCGGCAAGTGAAGTATCGCCTTGGCGATGTGAAGTTTTTATGTTTATATGCCTATGATACTACGAATTTTACAGCTTTTCAGCGGCTTCGTCAAGGTAATTGCCCTCGAAAAATTCCACTCTGCCGTTGTCGACGCTCTTTGCAAGCTCAGAATCAATCGGAAGCTTTGCGAGCACTCTTGTGCCGTATTTTTCGGCAATTTCGTCAACGTGACTTTCACCGAAAACAGAGAATTTCTTTCCGCATTCCGGGCAGGCAAAGTAGCTCATATTCTCAACAATTCCAAGCACCGGAACATTCATCATATTTGCCATTTTAACAGCCTTTTCAACAATCATTCCGACTAATTCCTGCGGAGAAGCCACAACAACGATTCCGTCAAGCGGAATACTCTGGAACACCGTCAGCGGAACGTCACCGGTTCCCGGAGGCATATCGACAAACATATAGTCAACATCGCCCCACACAACGTCTGTCCAGAACTGCTTAACCGTTCCCGTTATCATCGGCGAACGCCATACAACAGGGTCGGTTTCGTTTTCAAGCAGAAGGTTGATTGACATTATTTTTATGCCGGTTTCGGTTTCAACAGGTATAATTCCCTCGTCACTGCCCATACATCTCTGCGTTCTGCCAAATGCCTTTGGAATTGACGGGCCTGTGATATCTGCGTCAAGCACTGCAACGCTTTTGCCCATTCTGTTCATTGTTACGGCGAGCATTGAGGTTACAAGGCTTTTGCCTACGCCGCCCTTGCCCGACACAACGCCGATTACCTTTTTCACACTGCTGTACTGATTTAAAGCCTCGTGCAAGTCTTCCTGATTATTGTCCTTACAGCTCGATGAGCATGATGAACAATCGTGATTACATCCCATTTTATTTATCCTCTTTTCTTTTTTAGTACGCCCTATAAGTCGGCTTGGAACTATAACTCGGTATCTCGGGAATCAAACATTTTTCTACGTCTGACGCAAGATACCACTTTTCATCATCTGTTCTGTAGCGGCGAACTGTGTTCGCCATAATGTATAAATTGTTCCACAATTTATACATAGGGACGTGTGGGAACCCGTCCCCTACGGAAATGTTTGATTGTTAATAAAATTATCATATAATCGGTTGCGTTTGATAGTCAACACGGACACGGAGTGATTGTCCCTACGACTGAAAATTAAACGTTTCCGATATATCAGCACAAATTCAGCAAACAAACTTATCCAAACAATACGCATTATTATAAATTCGGAGCGGAGCGACCCTTAACTCCACACTCCACACTCCACTCTCCACACTCCAAACTAATCTAAATGGTGGTTTATTATTCAACAACTACCGGATCGGTTACCTGCGTTTCTTCGGGAGCAGGTGTTTCTGCCTGCGTAGGAGCCTGTGTTTCAACAGGCTGAGTTTCAACAGGTGCCTGTGTCTGAGGGGGTTCTGTCGGAGCCTCTGTGTAAACCTCAGTAGGCGCTTGTGTTACAACAGGTTCTGTGTAAACAGCTTCCGTTTCATCGGGAATCTGCGCCTGAGTTGTAACCTCGGCAGTTGTCGCAATTGTTGAGGGAGCAGTCGTAGCTTTTTTGTCGCCGCTTCCTCCCGAACACTGCGTTACTGCAAACACTATCGCCGCAACAAGGCACATAACAGCCGCTACGGTAAGCACCGCCGCAACAGCCTTGTTGGAGCTTTTCTTTTTCTTCTTTTTTCCGCCTGACTTGCTTTTTCCTGTCGGTGTTGTGTTTATGTAATATTCCTCGGAATTGTTCTCAAAATCGTCATCAAAGGAATATCCTCTGTTGTCCTCGCCTGTCTGCGAATCAAAATTATCACCGTAATCGTCATCAGCGTCATTTCGGCTTGTTTCTTCAGCCTCGCTGTGAACTGTATGCGAAAAGTTATCTGCTGCGTCTACGTCAAAATTATCAAAATCATAATCGTCTGACGAAGTGCCTGCAACGTCAAAATTGTCGCCGTAATCTTTATTATCCACAATCATATCTCCTTTCAATAAGAATATGATTTATAAAAATGATAAATCAACAGGTGTGTTTTGTCAATACGCACTCGACGTTATCAGCGAATGAGCCTGTCGATATCCGCATGATTTGCAAGCACCATAAGCGTTTCGTGCCTGTCAAAAATATGGTCGGGGCTGGGGTTTGCGTAAATCACGCCGTCCTTTTTCGTTGCAAGAATGCTTACATTATATTTATTGCGGACGGATTTCTGAAGAATCGTCTTGCCGACCCAGTTGTCGGGCACTGCAATTTCGCAGATTGCAGTATCTTCGGAAAGCTCGAAATAATCAAAAATATTCTTTGCACCGTATTTTATCGCAAGGCGTTCAGCCATTTCCCTTTCGGCATAGACAACGTGGTCAGCACCGTTTCTGAGTAACAGCTTGCGGTGAACCTCACGGCTTGCCCTTGCAAGAATGTACTTTGCACCTAAGTCCTTGAGCAGAACGGTTATTTCAAGCGCATTCTGAAAATTATCGCCGATTGCTACAACGCACAAATCAAAGTTATTCACGCCGAGCGACTTCATAAACGCCTCGTCGGTTGCGTCGGCAATGTGAATATCGTCAATTATGCTGACTGCATTGTCGGCACGTTCCTCGCTCTTTTCAACTGCGAGCACCTCGTTGCCCTCGTCAATCAGCTTCTGCGCCATATGTCTGCCGAATCTGCCGAGACCTATAATTAAAACTGACTTCATATTATTATCTTCCTTATCCTATCTGTATTTTTTCGAGCGGCTTCTGCGACTGCGGCTTGCTCTTATAATTAGAAAACGCAAACAGCATTGTAAGCGAGCCAACTCTGCCGAAAAGCATTAAAATCGTAAGAAGAACAGACGAAATTGTGCCGAGCTGAGTTGTAATTCCCGTTGTCAGTCCAACGGTTGCAATAGCCGACGCCGATTCAAACAATGCATTGATAAACGGAATGTCATCAAGCGTTGAAATAACAACCGCCGCACTGCCGGAAAAGCACAAATACAGCGTAACTGCGCAGGTTGCAAGCCTTGTTATGTTTTCTTCAAGACGTCTGCCGAGCATTTCTGCTGTCTTTCTGTGCTTGAATGTGCTGATGATTGAGGAAATCAGAACGGCAAATGTGGTCGTTTTCATACCGCCTGCCGTTGAGCCGGGCGAGCCGCCAACGAGCATAAGCACAATCATTATGAACATACTTGAGTGGGTTATTGTTGAAAGGTCAACGGTATTAAAGCCTGCCGTTCTTGTTGAAACGGACTGAAACAGCGCCGAGCCTATCTGCTGAGGCAGACTCTCCTTGTTTGAAACGGGATTTTTAAGTTCTGTAAGGAACAGCAGAACTGCTCCGATAACTATAAGAGATGAACTTATAAGCAGTACAACCTTTGTCTGAAGTCTGAATTTTGACAGTCTGAATTTACTGTCGAGTATGTCACGCCAAACGAAAAAGCCAAGACCGCCGATTACAATCAGCAAACTTATCACAATGCAGACATATACGTTTGAAACGTAGCCAGTCAGCGAAGAGAAATTTCCCGACCCTCCCATCAAATCAAAGCCTGCGTTGCAGAATGCCGAAACGCTGTGGAACAGCGAAAACCATATACCCTTTAAAAATCCGAACTGCGGAACAAACGCAAACGAGAGCAAAAACGCACCGACAAGCTCTACTGTAAGCGTTCCGAGCAGGATAAAACGTGTCATTTTTACTATTCCGCCGAGCTGTGGAGCAGAAACGGAGTTCTGCATAATTTCACGGGATGCAAGACCGATTTTCTTTTTGGTAATTGAGATTGCAGAAATACAGATTGTCATAAATCCTATTCCGCCGACCTGAATAAGTCCCAGAATTACAAGCTGGCCGAAAAGCGACCAGTAGTTGTGAGTATCAACCTTTACAAGTCCCGTAACGCACACAGCCGAGGTTGCAGTAAAGTAGGAGGTCATAAACGAAGTCGGCTGACCGCTTCGGGATGAAATCGGCAGGCACAAAAGCACCGTTCCCAGAAGAATAATTACAAGAAATCCCATAAGGATTATTTTCATAGGCGACAGGCGTTTAAACGAGCCCTTTGCCGATTTTAAAATATTCTTTATCTCAACCGCCCCCCAAAATCAATTAATAATTTACAATGAAAAATTAACAATTAAGGTGGCGGCTTTCAGCCGCAATATAAATAAAATCGGGAAACAAAGTTTTATATCATATCAATATAATTTCTCGACCAAAATTGTTAATTGTACTTTGTTAGTTGTTAATTTAAATAATATAGTATCAAATTTAGTGCAGAAAATCAATATTTTTCAAAATAAAACAACTACTTTATAAAATATGCCGTTGATATACCGTATAATTTAGTGCTATAATATTTATGAAAATTTGTCCGGAGGTTATTTTATGACAAAATACAGCAATGACGATTACTTTAATTCAATCATTTCGGCTTTTGAACAGCTAAAAGAAACCGACGCTGTTGTACTCGGAGGCTCACGCTCAACGGGAGTAAGCGACAGCTCCTCCGACTACGACATTTACGTTTATCTTAACTCTGAGCTTTCGCTTGAGGACAAACGCAAAACCGTAATGCCGTTCTGCTCCGAGGGCGAAATCGGCAATCACTACTGGGAGCTTGAGGACAACTGTATTCTCAAAAGCGGAACACCGATTGACATTATCTACCGCAATACGGAAATGTTTACGCAGTATCTTAAGATGGTTGTTGACGAGGGAAAGCCCTTTAACGGCTACACAACCTGCTTCTGGCACAACATTTTAAACAGTAATGTGCTGTTTGACAAGACGGGTGAATTTACCGCACTTCAGAAGAAGTACGACCTTCCCTATCCCGATAAGCTGAGGAAAAATATAATTGAAAACAACCGCAATCTGTTAAGCGGCAAGCTTCCGTCCTATGATATGCAGATTAAGAAGGCAGAATCACGAGGTGACTTAGTCAGCGTTCACCACAGGACAACGGAATTTCTCGCAAGCTATTTTGACATTATCTTTGCTCTAAACAGGCTCACTCATCCGGGAGAAAAGCGGCTTGTGTCGCTTTGCAAAAGTAGCTGCAAAATCCTCCCCGAAAAGTTTGAGGAAAACATAAACGCCCTGCTTGCAAGCGTAACAAAGGGCGGCAGTTATGAAATTGTATGCGATATGGTAAAATATCTTGACAAGGTGATTGAGCAGGAGAAATTATAAATCCGATTATACTTTTTAGTAAGTAAACCATAATTTAGTGTGGAGAGTGGAGAGTGGAGAGTGGAGTTAAGGGTCGCTTCGCTCCGAATTTATAATAGTGCGTGTTGTTAGAAAAGGTTTGTTGGCTGAATTTATGTTGATATATTGGTAACGATTATTTTTTAAGTGTAGGGAACAGTCTTGACTGTTCCGCAAAGTTACATCTGACCTATGGGTAATCGGAACGGTCAAGACCGTTCCCTACATTAGTTAAAAATACAAAAATCCACACCTGCGGCAACGCCGCATATAAATAAATTCGGGCACTAAACCTTTGAATTATCGCAACCTATCCACTCGACCGAAACTCCACTCTCCACTCTCCACACTCCACTCTAAAAAACTTTACCTATATATCAATTTATAATTCGGGCAACCGTTTTTACCTAAACTACCGATTTTTCTACTCGATTTGCCTGCGGCGGCTTCGCCGCTAAATTATGGTTTAGCTTAAAAATCAAATCCAAACTTCATGGGCACGTTTATGCGTGTCCTTTTTATTGCAAAATCCGACTGAATAATCTATAAAATTTCAGTTTTTTATAAAAAAATATTGGCTATTTTGAAAATTTGTTGTATAATTAGATTTATATACTGTTTATAGGGGTATGATTCTTTGAAACTTCTGCGCAAATCATGCATTTTACTTATGACCGCCGCCGTTGTTCTTTCTTCGGGGTGCAGTCTTGATTCAGAATACGACTGCGAATTTTACGCAATGGATACGGTTATGACGATTACCGCCTACGGCAATAAAAGCGAAAGTGCGGTAAAAGCGGCGCAGAATGAAATCAACGAGCTTGATAAGTTGTTGTCGGTGCAGAACGAAAACAGCGAAATTTTTAAGCTGAATCAGTCAAAGGAAATGACCGTTTCGGAAGACACCCTTACTCTTATCACACGTTCAAAGGAGCTTTATACTCTTACAGACGGTGCATTCGACATAACCTGCGAGCCGCTTATCCGTGAATGGGGATTTTATTCGGGACTTGAAAACAAGGTTCCGTCACAAAATGCTATTGAAAATGCGCTTGAGAGCGTCGGAGCAGAGCATATAAATATAGAAAGCGACACAGTAACGCTTGATGAAAACACTTCGCTTGACCTCGGCGGAATTGCAAAGGGCTACGCATCGCAGAAAGCGACTGAAATTTTAAAGGAAAACGGCGTTACCTCTGCACTTATGTCGCTCGGTGGAAACGTAAGAGCCGTCGGCTCAAAGCCTGACGGAGAAAGCTGGAGCGTAGCAATAACCGACCCCGACGACAACTCAAAAAGCGTAGGAACGCTTAAAATTTCCGACAAAGCCGTTGTGACCTCGGGCGGCTATCAGCGTTATTTTGAAGAAAACGGACAAACCTATCATCATATAATAGATACTAAAACAGGTTATCCTGCCGACAGCGGTTTGAAATCCGTCACCGTCGTATCAGATGACGACTCGCTTGCAGACGCACTTTCCACTTCGCTTTTTGTTATGGGTCTTGAAAAGTCGGGTGAGTTTTACGGCGAAAACAGCTCGATTTTCGGAGCAGTTTTTATTACTGACAGCAATGAAATTTACGTTACCGACAATCTCAAGGACAGCTTTATGTCCGAGCAGGGCTTTGAGGTGATTGAACCATGAAATCACGATTTTGGATAATTGTTTTTTCGGTTGCGGCTGTGCTTTGTCTTGGCGTGTGGCTTTTTATTTCAAACGTATCTTCGCAGTCATTGGTTGTCGGAATTTACCAGGACGGCAGTCTTGTTGAAAAAATCGACTTAAACAGCGTCACAGGCGAGCGTGAAATCACACTTTCGGGCGAATACGGCGACAACGTAATCCTTGTATCAAACGGTCACATAAGTATGAAATCAGCCGATTGTCCCGACAAAATCTGCGTTGAGCACGGCGAGCTGAAAAGCAGTGCCTCACCGATTGTCTGCCTACCGAATAAGGTGGTTATAAAATTTGAAAACAGCACAGACGGTGCAGACGCAAAAACAGGAGCAATAAAATGCATACCAAGAAATTGATTTTAACCGCAATTCTCACCGCATTTGCACTCGTTGCATTTGTGATTGAGGGTGCAATCCCTCCGCTTACACCGATTTACGGAGTAAAGCTCGGACTGGCAAATGTTTTTACACTGTTTGCGCTCTACGCACTCGGCACACGCTATGCGGCGGCTGTTATGTCGCTGAGAATTGTGCTCGGAAGCATATTTACGGGACAGCTCGTGTCGTTTATCTACAGCCTGACAGGAGGACTTCTTTCGTTTTTGCTGATGATACTGCTGAAACGCTTTTTTTCGCTCAGACAGCTTTGGGTGCTAAGCGTTTTAAGTGCCGTAACGCACAACATAGGTCAGCTATTAGCGGCTGTTTTTATGACGCAGACGTTGGCAATTGCGTACTATCTGCCCGTACTGATTCTGTCGGGAATAATTGCAGGAGCATTCACAGGCTTGTGCGCCCAGCTTGTGCTTATAAGGCTTTCAAAAATAAACTCTAAATAGTTATTATATATCGTAAAATCAACAAAACTTCACATCGCCAAAGGCGATACTTCACTCGCCAAAAAGCGAGCTTCACGTGACCGAAGGTCACACATCACTTTTTTATGGAGGATAGGGATATGAAACTAAGCGGTATCAGAGTTCCGCACCGAAAACACACTGCAAGCAGTGTACCCCAAAGGCTCCCTCTGCCCGAAACGGTGGTAATTCCGATGTCAATGCACATCGGCAAGCCTGCCGTACCGACGGTTAAGGCAGGCGAGCTTGTAAAGGTCGGTCAGCTTATCGGCTCGTCCGACGGATTTATCAGCGCACCCGTACATTCGAGCGTGTCGGGCAAGGTAAAAAAGCTTGACGAAATCACAATGTCGGGCGGAATGAAAACGACCGCCGTTGTGATTGAAACCGACGGTGAACAGTCAGTCTGCGAAAGCGTAAAGCCGCCCGTTGTTACGGACTTTCAGAGCTTTGTAAACGCAGTCAAGGAAAGCGGAATTGTCGGACTCGGCGGTGCAGGCTTTCCGACCTTTGTAAAGCTCGGCGTAAAGGATTTGTCATCTGTTGAAACAATCGTTATCAACTCGGCAGAGTGCGAGCCGTACATAACCTCGGATACACGGACAATGCTCGACAAGGCTGACTACATTTCAAAGGGCATTGATTTGCTCCACAAGTACCTCGGCAAAAAACGCATTATAATAGGTATAGAGAACAACAAAAAGCCCTGCATTGAAAAGATGAGCGAGCTTGCAAAGTCAAAGGAAAATGTTGAAGTAAAGGTACTGCCCTCAATTTACCCTCAGGGCGGTGAAAAGGTGCTTGTCTACAACACAACGGGCAGAATGATTCCAAAGGGCGGACTTCCGCTTGACGTGGGCGCAATCGTAATAAACTGCACCACGCTTGCAAAGATTGCCGAATACATTGAAACAGGTATGCCGCTTGTTGAAAAGTGCATTACCGTTGACGGCTCAGCTGTAAAAGAGCCGAAAAACGTAATCGCACCAATCGGCACTCCGCTTGAAAAGCTGTTTGACTTCTGCGGCGGCTTCAGAAGCGAGCCGAAAAAGGTGCTTTACGGCGGACCGATGATGGGAATTGCCGTTTCTTCACTTGACGTTCCCGTACTCAAAATGACGAACGCCGCAATTGCGCTTGACGAAAAGGAGGCACGTCCTCCAAAGACAACCGCCTGCATAAACTGCGGCGAGTGCGTAAACCACTGTCCGTTAAGGCTTGACCCACGTGCAATTGCAAAGGCCTACAAGCTTGACCAATGTGACGAGCTGAAAAAGCTGTGCGCCGATTTGTGTATGGAATGCGGCTGCTGTGCGTATGTATGCCCTGCAAAGAGGCACATTGTTCAGACCAACAAGCTTGCAAAGGCTAAGCTTAACAAATACCTGAAAGAACAGAAGGAGGACAAAAATGAATAAGCTGATTTCCTCCGTTTCACCCCACATAAATTCACCGAGGACTACGCAGAAAATTATGCTTGACGTGCTTATCGCCCTGCTCCCCGCAGGCGTTGCCTCGGTAATAATATTCGGCTGGCGTTCACTGCTCGTTATCGGAGTATGCGTAGCAGTATGTATTTTGTCAGAACTGATTTTTGAAAAAATCTGCAAAAAGGAAAACACTGTTTTCGACCTTTCGGCTGTTGTAACGGGCGTTCTGCTTGCCTACAATCTGCCTGTTTCAATTCCGCTGTGGCAGGCGGCTTTTGGTAGCGTGTTTGCAATTGTAATTGTAAAACAGCTTTTCGGCGGAATCGGTCAGAACTTTGCAAACCCTGCAATTACCGCAAGAATCGTGATGATGACTGCGTTTTCGGGCACTATGACAACGTGGACCTTCCCCGATGCTTCATCAAGTGCAACTCCGCTTGCGCTTATGACAAAGGGTGAGCTTGACTCTCTGCCCTCGTACCTTGATATGCTGTTCGGTGTGCGTGGCGGCTGTCTGGGCGAAACCTGCACAATCGCTTTGCTTGCAGGCGGAATTTACCTGATTGCAAGAAAGGTCATCACGTGGCACACACCCGTTGCATTTATCGGCACTGTGCTTGTTATGTCGCTGATTTTCGACAAAGCTCCTCTCTATCAGCTTATGTCGGGCGGACTTATCATCGGCGCATTCTTTATGGCTACCGACTACGCAACAACTCCCTGCACAAAGTGGGGCAAGATAATTTTCGGCGTAGGATGCGGTCTTATCACAATACTAATCCGTTTCTGGGGCGCATCTCCCGAGGGCGTTTCATACTCGATTCTGCTTATGAACATCTTTACGCCCTACATTTCAAGGCTTACACGCTCAAAGCCTCTTGTGGGAGGTAGCAAAAAATGAAAAAGAGTTTTAATGAGATAATAAAACCCGTACTCGTGCTCGTCTGCATCTGCCTTGTCGTTACGGCTCTGCTTGCGTACATCAACTCGGTGACTTCGCCGATTATCGCAAAAGCCGAGCAGGAAAAGACCGAGCAGGCTATGTCGGAGGTGCTTGCCAAAGCAGACGGCTTTGAAAAGCTCGAAATTGAAAACCTCCCCGACAGAGTAACCGAGGTTTATACTGCAACAAACGACTCTGGTTACGTCTTTATGCTGACGACAAAGGGCTACGGCGGCGATATGAAGCTGATTTGCGGAATGGACTCAGACGGCACTATTGAGCAGTGCAAAACGCTCTCACACTCCGAAACAAGCGGTCTCGGCTCAAAGACAGCCGAGGACCCCTACAGAAATCAGTACAGCGGAAAAAGTGCCGACACCTTGAGCGAGGTTGACGCAATAACAGGTGCGACAATTTCTTCGACCGCGTACAAAAACGCAATCGAGGACGCTTTCAAGGCGTATGATATTATAAAGGAGGCAGGAAAATGAACAAAAGACAGAATTTTTTAAAGGGTATCATCAAGGAAAACCCTGTTCTTGTGCTTGTGCTCGGAACCTGCCCCACGCTTGCGGTAACGACAAACGTAATGAGTGCGCTCGGAATGGGTGCGGCGGCTACAATAGTTCTGCTCTGCTCAAACATCGTAATCTCCGCACTGCGTAACATTATTCCCGACAAGGTGCGTATTCCCTGCTACATCGTGCTTATCGCAGGCTTTGTAACAATGGTACAGATGCTCGTAAAAGCCTTTGCTCCTGCGCTTGACGAAGCACTCGGAATTTACCTTCCGCTGATTGTAGTAAACTGCATAATCCTCGGCAGAGCCGAAATGTTCGCAAACAAAAACAAGGTAATCGACTCGGCAATTGACGCTGTGGGAATGGGCGCAGGCTTTACGCTTGCACTTCTGTTGATGGCTACAATCCGTGAGGTGCTCGGCAACGGCACTTGGCTCGGAATTGAAATCCCGATTCTCGCCGAAAACAACATTTCCATTATGACAATGGCACCGGGCGGATTCCTTGTATTCGGTATTTTAATTGCAATTGTAAATAAAATCTCGGGCGGCAAAAACGCCAAAAAGAGCTTTGGCTGTGCCGGCTGTCCGTCAGCAGAGGTCTGCAACAAAGCCGCCTGCGGTGAAAAGGAGGAAGCAAAATGACAAAATTCATTATAATTATGCTCTCCGCCGTTTTCGTAAACAACTACGTTTTGTCAAGATTTTTGGGAATCTGTCCGTTCCTCGGAGTTTCCAAAAAGCTCAATCAGGCAACGGGAATGAGCCTTGCGGTAATTTTCGTAATGCTCATCGCAACGGCTGTTACGTGGCCGATACAGACGTATCTGCTCGACCCGAACAACCTCGGCTATCTTCAGACAATCGTCTTTATCCTCGTAATCGCATCTCTCGTTCAGCTTGTTGAGATTATACTCAAAAAGTACATTCCCTCGCTCCACAAGTCGCTTGGTGTGTATCTTCCGCTGATTACGACAAACTGCGCCGTACTCGGCGTTACAATTCTCAACATTGACGAGCAATACACATTTGCAGAATCAATGGTAAATTCGCTCGGAAGCGGACTGGGATTTTTCCTTGCAATGGTGATGTTCTCGGGCGTTCGCTCAAAGCTTGAGGGTGCTGACATTCCAAAAGCGTTTCAGGGACTGCCCATAACGCTTGTAGCGGCTTCGATAACTTCGCTGTCCTTCCTCGGATTTTCGGGCGTTGTCGAAAACCTGTTTGCATAACGGAGGTGCGCTATGAATGAGATTTTAACTGCGGTTATCCCCGTTGTGATTATCGGCGCAATCTGCGCTGTGGTGCTTGCAGTCGCATCAAAAATTATGGCTGTAAAGGAAAACGAAAAAATCCCCCAAATCCGTGAGTGCCTGCCGGGTGCAAACTGCGGAGCGTGTGGCTTTGCAGGCTGTGACGGCTACGCAAAGGCTCTTGCCGAAACCGAGGGCACGGCTACCAACCTCTGTGTTCCGGGAGGCGATTCGGTTTCAAGAAAATTAAGTGAAATTCTCGGTGTTGAGTTTGAGGACGTTGTCGAGCAGGTTGCCGTTGTGCACTGCGCAGGCGACTGCGAATACACTCAGGACAAGGTCGAGTATGACGGCATTGAAAGCTGTGCCGCCGCTAAGCTGATTTTCGGCTCAAAGGGCGAATGTCCCTACGGCTGTATGGGACTCGGCGACTGTGCAAAGGTTTGCCCGAACGACGCAATCTGCATCAAAAACGGAATTGCTCACATTGACTCAAGGCGCTGCGTTGGCTGCGGACTCTGCGTTAAGACCTGCCCGAATCACCTTATTTCGCTTATGGCTGACGTTGAGAGAGTTGTTGTTACGTGCAGCAACAAAGACAAGGGCGGTATCACCCGCAAGGCTTGCAAAAACGGCTGTATCGGCTGTAAAAAATGCGAAAAGGTCTGCTCGACGGGTGCAATTAAGGTTACTGATAACCTCGCCGTTATCGACTATTCAAAATGCCCCGAGTGCGAGGACTTCGGCGTTTGCGCAAGAGAGTGTACAACAGGTTGCATAAGGATTTCAAACTTTACAAACGCTACTAAGATTAATTAACAATTAAAATGTAAAAAAATATCGGGAAATGAAATTGCAGTAATCTGCTACTTCATTTCCCGTTTTTTATACTGTAACGGCGAACTTCGTTCGCCATAATGCATAAATTGCATTTCAATTTATGCATAGGGACGTCTGGGAAGCCGTCCCCTACGGAAAGGTTTAATCAAAGCTTACTTCGTCCTCGACGTAGCCTTTTTTCTTCATCTTTCTGATAACAATTTTTGCTATAAAGCCGCTGATGAATACCAGTCCCGAAACTACCCAGCCTGCGGCAACCTGAGCCCAGATGGGATAATTCGGATCGTATGTTCCGCCCTGGAACACGAACAGCGTAACCATATTCCAGATAAAGAGTCCTGCAAGGAGCAAGGGTGCTACTATCTTGATTGACGCTGCAAACCACCAGTAGGGCACCTTGAATTTCTGGGTGTTGCGGTTAACCTCATCAAGCACCTTGCGCAGGTTGAAGCACCAGCCGATTGCAACACATTCAAGAATACCGATAACAATTAGGTTAATCTGATTTGTCCAGGCATCAACGATGTCGAGCCAAGCAAGACCTGCCTGTGTAACAAAGAGAATTGAAATTACACCGCAGATTGCACAGACTGAAATTGTAACCTTTTTGGGGCTTAAGTGGAATTTGTCTGCAACAGAAGCCGAAATACCTTCAACGATTGAGAATGCCGAGTCAATTGCAAGCGTAATAAGCATAAGGTAGAATATCGCTCCGAAAAGTGCGTTTACCCAGCCGATGTTAGTGAGGTTTACTATAGCCTGCGGATAAACGATGAATGCCGTTGAAATACCGCTTGCTGTAATCTTGTCGAGCATTCCCGTACCGCCCATTGTGGTGAACATTACGATACCCGAAAGAATACTTACAGCCATATCTGAAAAAGCTATGATTGTGCAGTCAACAGCCACGTTTGCGTCATCGGGCAGATATGAGCCGTAGGCAAACATAATAGCCATCATAATTGAAAGGCTGTAGAACACCTGACCGATAGCGTCAACCCAGAGTGTTGCGTCAGAGAATGCCGAAACGTCGGGAATGAAGAACATTTTAAGTCCTTCCATAGCGCCGTCCATTGTCATACCCTTAACAGCCATAATAAGTAAGAGCAAAACAGGTGCAAATACGGTAAACTTTACAACCTTGCCAACCGAGCTTGCGCCGTTTCTGATACAGTAAAAGATTAGTCCCCAAGCAACAAGCAGGCACACAAGCACTTCACCCGGGATTGAGCTTCCCTCAATAAGTCCTGTAGTCTGCGTAAGATTGAAGAACAGTCCCGACGCCGCCTCGGAGTCACCCGTCATTCCTGCAAACTGCCACGAGTTTACAAACATAAGGATAACCCATGCAAATACTACCGAATAGTAGCAGACGATTACAAATGCGTTTGAGGTTGCCGCCCAACCGATAGGCTCAAAGCGTTTTTTGATTCCTCGCATTGACTCAATTGCACCCTTGCGAAACTTACGTGCGATTGAAACCTCCATCATAAGCAGGGGAATACCCATAACAATCATAGCAAGCAGATAAACAAGCAGAAATGTTCCTCCGCCGTGCTTAGCCGCAAGACCGGGAAATCTCCACGCATTGCCAAGACCTACCGCAGAGCCGACTGCGGCAAGAATAAAGGTAAGGCGGGAGTTCCACATACCTCTTTTTTCCATAATTTTCTCCTCATTTCTTAAAAATTTATTCAAAATAAAAGAATGATATAATTATAATATAATCCAGTCATAATTGCAAGACTCATTATTAATAATTTGTCGAGGCACTCGTCCGACCATTAACTTCAAACTCCACACTTCTACATATACCTTCCGTTGTTTTTCCTGCGGAACTCGGTGGGTGTTTGTCCTCTTAGCTTTTTAAAAACCTTTGAAAAATACATCTGGTCGGTAAAACCTACCGAATAGG
>JBJFHX010000010.1:0-6538 GCA_051893995.1 Ruminococcus sp. | reverse complement strand
AATACTTCACTGCACAGCAGACTGACCTTGGTAAAGAAAACGGCTATATTGAAGAAATGATGAAGGGTCAGAAGGTTGTAAAAGTATTCAATCACGAGAAAAAGAGTGTTGAAGAGTTTAAAAAGCTTAACGACAAGCTGTTTGACAGCGCATATAACGCAAATAAATTTGCAAACATCATTATGCCGATTAACGCACAGATTAGCAATATCAGCTATGTTCTCTGCGCTATTCTCGGAGGCGTGCTTGCGCTGACAGGCTTCGGCGGCTTTACACTCGGAAAGCTCGTAAGTTTCTTAACATTTAACAAGAACTTCAGCCAGCCTATCAATCAGGTAAGCCAGCAGTTCAACAGCATTATTATGGCACTTGCAGGTGCAGAGCGTATATTCAAGCTTCTTGACGAAGAGAGTGAAGAAGATAACGGCTATGTAACGCTTGTAAATGCAAAGAAAGAAAACGGCAAGCTTACGGAAACTAATGAACGCACAGGACTCTGGGCTTGGAAGCACGTTCATCAGGCAACAGGCGAGGTTGAATACAAGGAGCTTCAGGGTGCGCTTGTTATGGACGACGTTGATTTTGGCTATAACGACGACAAAATAGTACTCCACAACATTGATATTACTGCCGCACCGGGTGAGAAAATCGCATTTGTCGGCTCGACGGGTGCAGGCAAAACTACAATTACAAACCTGATTAACCGCTTTTATGATATTCAGGACGGCAAAATCAGGTATGACGGAATTAACATCAACAAAATCAAAAAGTCCGATTTAAGACGTTCGCTCGGTATCGTTTTGCAGGACACTCACCTGTTTACCGATACGGTAATGGAAAATATCCGCTACGGCAGACTTGACGCAACGGACGAAGAGGTTATTGCCGCCGCAAAGCTTGCAAATGCAGACTCGTTTATCCGCAAGCTTCCTGACGGCTACAACACAGTTTTAAAGGGTGACGGCGGAAACCTGAGTCAGGGACAAAGACAGATGCTTGCTATTGCAAGAGCCGCTGTTGCTGACCCGCCTGCGCTGATTCTTGACGAGGCAACAAGCTCGATTGATACAAGAACAGAAAAGATGGTTCAGGACAGTATGGATAAGCTTATGAAGGGCAGAACGACATTTGTTATCGCCCACAGGCTTTCTACCGTTAAGAATTCAGACTGCATTATGGTACTTGAACAAGGAAGAATCATTGAGCGTGGCACACACGACCAGCTCATTGAGCAGAAGGGCAAGTATTATCAGCTCTATACGGGCAAAACTGCATAAGGATATAAAATAAAACAGGGATATACTTGAATTGATAATTCAGGTATATCCCGTTTTTATGTCAATAAATATTTACTTTAAATAATACACATAAATGCGCTCATTGTGCCACGCTTGCCCTTTGTTGCACGGTGACTCCACAAAAGCTCGCTGTTGCAATTTGTGCAAACGTCGCTTACTGTTATATTCTCGTTTTTAACGCCTGCGGCAACAAGGATTTGTCTGTTGGTTTCAAGCAAATCTATCATATATTTTCCGTTTTCCTTAGGAAAAACAAAGCGACTGCTGTCAAGGTCATTCAGTTCGTAAAAATTGTCTGCACAGGGCTTGTCAACCTCGTAACAGCAGACGGAAATTGCAGGTCCGATTGCGGCAACAATATCAGCAGGATTTGTGCCGTACAACTCACTCATCATATTTACTACCTTTTCCCCTATTCTGCCTACCGTTCCTCTCCAGCCTGCGTGTGCAAGTCCGATCGCCCTTTGCTTTGTATCGACAAAAAACAGCGGTGTGCAGTCGGCATAATACGTAACGAGCGTTACACCCTTTTCGTTCGTTATAAGAGCGTCAACGCTCTGCAAATCACGTGGTTTGTAAATCCCTGTTCCCTTGTTTTCGGAAGTCACAGCACGAACGAAGGTGTTGTGGTCCTGAGCAGAAGCTGTAAGCGAGTCAAAGTCAAAGCCTGCGCTTTTGCAGATGCGCTTATAGTTCTCAGTTACGTTTTCGGGATTATCTCCCCTGTTGAACGCCAGATTCATTGAAGTAAATTCGCCCTTTGACACTCCGCCGAGTCGGGTTGAAAAAGCGTGATTTATAAATTTTATTTCCGATAAGGAATTATATGTAAGATACGGTACAGTATCTGCGTTTTTGAGCGTCATTGTTTTTGATTGAAAATTCAAGTGTATTCGCCTCCGTAATACAAGAAAAAATATACCCCTTGAAACTAATGCAACTTAATGATATAATAAAGAAACACGGGGTGATTTTTATGAAGAAAAAGCTATTTGGTCAGAATATTATGCCTGATTGTTCATACTGCGAGAACGCCGTAATTGAAAAAGAAATGGCTTACTGCAAAAAAGGCAAGCGTATTCAGAACAGCAAATGCAGAGCCTTCAGATATGACCCGCTTATGAGAGTTCCGAAAGTATCAACTTTTAATAAAAAATACAGCGTTGAAGATTTTAAAATCTGAATATAATATGATGTTTAAAAAGCTTTATCAGGAATGATAAAGCTTTTTTGTTTGATATATAATCTGTTATGCAAGCTGGAAGTCCTTTATGTAGCTGTCAATTGACTTTTTGATAATTTCCTTTGCCTTTTTTACTCCGCTGATTTCGGTAACGGAAGTTGTTTTGCCTGCCTCAAGCGACTTGTAAACCTGGAAAAAGTGCTGAATTTCCTCAAAATAGTGCTTGGGAAGCTCCTTTATATCGCTGTAGCAGTTGTAGTTCGGGTCGTTTACGGGTACTGCAATAATCTTTTCATCACAGCTGTTGTTATCAATCATATTGAGCACACCGATTGGTTTGCACTCAACAAGCGTCATAGGCTGAATAGTTTCACTGCAAAGCACCAGAACGTCGAGCGGATCGCCGTCCTCAGCAAAGGTTCTGGGAATAAAGCCGTAGTTTGCAGGATAGTGAGTTGAAGTAAACAGTACTCTGTCGAGCTTTAAAAGTCCTGTTTCCTTGTCAAGCTCATATTTATTCTTGCCGCCCTTTGAAATTTCAATAACAGCGTAAAACTTGTCCGTTGTGATTCTCTTCGGAGAAATGTCGTGCCAGATATTCATAATTTATCGTCACCCTTCTGAATTTCAATTAAGTTTATTTTATACCCATTGCTCTTATTATAAATTAAGCAACACACGTTGTCAAGGCAACGTGTGTTTTATGATGATTACTTATTATCCTTGTGCTTTCTGTTTTCCTTTCGCAGAGGATTAATGTCGAAAAAATTGTTTTTAGCGCATTTTATAAGATTCAGCAGAGTTGAAATAATCAGCGACCTTGTTTTGCTGTCCATATCCTTAAGCGACTTGAAAATTATCCCCGAGTTTGACTTCCAGTTTTCAGCAATCTCGTTAAAAGTTTTGTTCTCGGTGCTTGCAAGAATTGAGAATATTCCTTCTATTAATGTCTTTCTCTGCTGTTCATCCATATCAGACACAAGCTCAGTAAGTGTATGGTCGAAAAATGCGCTTGTATTTGACATAGTGTTCAGGGTTTCAAAGTTATTACGCTTTATCTCCCATGAATAAATATCGTGCTGTAAAAAGCCTTTCTGATTGCTTTTTACAATTGTATACTCCTCTGCGTGTTCAAACATCATTCCGAAAATTGACGATTGCGGAACGTATGTGTGGATTTTGCTCAGTATTGACTTATAGCTGTTTAGCTCAATCACCTTGCTGTCAAAACCCGGTCCGTCGTGATTGTACACTCCGACAATTCTATTCTGAATTTCAGAACCTGAAAAAACTGACGCATATACAGCAAGGTTGCCACCCTTTGAATGACCGCCGAGAATAAAGCTTCCGTTCAGACTTTTTGATGCCTGTTCAAGATATTTAAGCGCTGTCTGCTGTGACGGCAGAGGAAACAAATAGTACATATTAAAATCTTCCTGCCAGCCGACAATTGTATTGTCCGTTCCTCGGTAGGAAATATAGTGGCAATTTTCGGTTATTTCAATGACAACAGCCGAAAACTGCATCTGCTTTTCCCTCTCGACTATGTTGACATAACCCGAAAGCTTCATATTTTTAAAACGCTCTGACTCTGCACAGGCTTTTAAAAGCTGAGTATCGCCCTCCCAGAGGATTTTATCGTCGTTTATGTCGCTTGCGAAAAATTTTTTGCAGGCATTTTTTATCGTAATTTTATCGTTTATATCAGCCGAAACAATATCGTCAAAAGGAAAATACGAAAGTCGGGAAAGAATGAGTGCGTCAACATCGTTAAATGAGTCATTTTTAACACTCAAATCTCCACGCCAGTCAAAATAATCAAATACATTCGGCATAATAACACCTCCGAGCCTTTTATATCAGTATATTACAATATTTTTAAAGTGTTTTCAAGTCGAGTGCCTTGACAACGCAAATCGGGCAGACAGTGTTATATTAATAAACCTATTTTGCAAGACCGTTCGGCGCAATTTTCTGTAAACTTAAAAACGGACGCCGAAGCGTCCGAATTTATTATTCCTTTTTCAGCTCAAGCTGTTTTAATTTTTCATCTTCCGCTTTCTTGTCCTTTGTATAATAAGAGAACGGAGCTGAAATTACAATTGCACCGTAGTAGGTAACAAGTCGCCACAAAAGGATTGCAGGCTTGATTTTGTTGACTCCGCCGAGCACAAAGAACTGACCGAAGTACATAGTAAACGCAAGCTCTGCACCGCCCGAAGCACCGGGTAAAGGTACGAGGTTTGACGTAAACAGAACAAATGACTGAATACAAATGAAGTCAAGCAGATTCGGAATTGCTACACCGTTTGTTGCGGCAACCTCGGGCATACCGAATGAAATGTAGATAAAATACGGAACAGAAAGAATTGCAAGAACCTGCACCATAACAAGCAGATATGTACTTACAAGCAGCTTTGGATTTTTAAATAAAGCCTTGTTAGCCTGATGGAACATTGAAACCTCGTTATAAAGGCGCTCAGTCTTTTTTTCGGGGTCCTTAACGAATTTGAACTTCTTCATTATTTTATAGATAAGCTTTATCAGCTTATTTGTAATCCCCTTGCAAAAGGACACAACAAGGAACAAGGCAGTTACTATAAGCTGAACGGAAAACCCGAAAATAATAAACAAGGTTGACCATATGCTTGTAAACGCACTCTGGAAATATTCAAACTTAAATATTACCGCAAAGATGCTGAAAAGCGTTGTTACAATCTGATATATAATGAACTTCTGCGTCATACAGGCAGAGCCGAAGCCAACACCAATATTCTTTTTAGACATAAGGTAAAGCTGCATTGGCTGACCGCCTGTATTTGAAGGCGTAATCGCCCCGAAAAATACGCCGACAAAGGAAACCTTCAGCGCATCTAAAAACCGAAAATCCTTATACTGTGACCGCACAAAAATCAGCGTGACAAACGTATCTAATAAAATATTAAAATCGTAAACAAGGAAAGCTATTATAACCCAAAAAAGACTAAAACTGTTAGGCGTTGAAAGAAGGTCAATCAGCCCGTCCTCAGAAACGAAAAAGTACACTCCGAGATATACCGTTATGCCAAAAACAATAAGGTTAAAAATTAGCTTTCCGCTTATCCTGAATTTTTTCTTCTTTTCCAAAATAATCTTCTCCTGAAAACAGAATAAAATGATAAACACACAACTGTATATAGCTAATATTATAATGATACAAAGTTTTAGCAAAAAAAGCAAGAAAAAAATAGCAACAGTATTGTAAACTATACGTACATTTTTGTAAAAAAGTTCATTTTTGCTTACGTACGAATAGAAAAAATATGTAACTGAGATTTTAATTGTTGTAAATAAAAGGACAATATGGTATAATAAAGAAAGAATTTGATAAGGTGATGTAATGGGATTTTTTGATGTTGTAAATGTTTACGGACTGCTTTTTGCAGTTATTCTTGCAGTACCTCACATAGTTTATGCAAGGACTCATAATTATGACTTAAAAGCAATCAACAACCGTGCTATGCTCTACATTGAGCGTACAGGTAAATATTGCAGTCTTTTCCTTATGGGAATAAACATCGGTGTACTTGAGCAAGGCTTTACTGCTCCGATAATGGAAACCTACTGGCTTATTTCAACTGCCGTGTTGACAATCATATATGTTGTGCTGTGGATAGTTTTCTTTAAAAAGGAAACAAAGGGATTTGCTTATCTGCTTACTATTACTGCCGCATTAATCGTAATTCAGAGCGGTCTTTTGCAGGTCAAGACACTGCTTTTAACAGCAGGAATTGTTTATCTAATCGGAGAACTGTATGTAACCTCACAGGCATTTAAAGAATAAAGGGATGGATTAAAATGAACGTAATAATGCTCCTTAAACCAAAGGATACCGTAAAATATCTTTATGACAACTACACTTTAAGACAGGGACTTGAAAAGATGCGTGCTCACGGGTACACTGCAATTCCCGTAATCAACACTGACGGAGAATATGTGGGAACAGTAAACGAGGGCGATTTTCTTTACAATATTATTGACAAAGGTAATCAAAGAATTAAGGACCTTGAAAAATATT
>JBJFHX010000009.1:0-6541 GCA_051893995.1 Ruminococcus sp. | reverse complement strand
CTTGATAAGTTTAACGATGAATGCGGCGTTTTCGGTATCTACAGAAATGACGATGACCTCGACAGCGTTGCAATCACTCACGACGCACTTTTTGGTCTCCAACACAGGGGACAGGAGAGCGCAGGAATTACCATAAATTACGAGGGTGAGTTTTCAACCGTCAAGGAGCTCGGTATGGTTTCCGAGGTGTTCAGCGGTAAATCACTTTCAAAGCTTAAAAACGGCAAAATAGCTATCGGTCACGTTCGCTATACTTCTAACGAAAGCCTTGACCGTGCTTCAAATCAGCCTCTTGTTTTAAGATATAAAGAGGGCTCAATCGGAATTGCAAGCAACGGCTCTATCACAAATTTCCCTGAAATCCGTGTAGAGCTTGAACGTGGCGGAGCAATATTCCAGTCAAACTCCAACGCTGAGCTTATGGCTTATGTAATCGCATCCGAAAGATGCTACACCGATAACCTCGAGGACGCTGTCCTACGTTCAATGGACAGGCTCAAGGGTGCATATTCCACCGTAATCTGCGCACCTACCCGTCTTATCGGCTTTCGTGATATGTACGGCTTCCGTCCTCTCTGCGTGGGAAAGATTAAGAACAGCTACGTCATTTCTTCCGAAAGCTGTGTGTTTGACAGCATAGGCGCAGAGTTTATCCGTGACGTTGAGCCGGGTGAAATGATTGTTATTAATGAAGAAGGCTTTCACAGCTACAAAGCAAGAATGACTGCGGATAAAACCTCGCTCTGCCTTTTTGAATACGTTTACGTTGCACGTCCCGACAGCGTGATTGACGGCGTAAGCGTTCACAATGCAAGATTCAAGGCTGGCGAACTGCTTTACAAGGAATTTCCTGTTAAAGCTGATATGGTATGCGGTGTTCCCGATTCCGGAATTATTGCCGCACAGGGCTATGCAAAGGCTTCGGGAATTCCGTACGGAACCGGATTTGTAAAGAATAAATACATAGGCAGAACGGTAGGAACAGGAAAAGATAAGAAAAAACGCCTTTTGCAAACTCGTCTTTCCGCACTCAAAGCAAATGTAGAGGGCAAGAGCGTTGTCATTATCGACGACTCAATTGTCAGAGGTGAAACGTCAAAGCATATTGTAAAGCTTATGCGTGACGCAGGTGCAAAAGAGGTTCATATGCTTATAAGCTCACCGCCCTTCATCTGCCCCTGCTACTTCGGAATTGACATTCGTGATAAAGAAAGCCTTATTGCAAATAAATTGTCAATTGAAGAAATCAGAGAGCTTATCGGTGCTGATTCACTCGGATATTTAAGCCTTGAGGATGTCAGAAAAATCGCAGAGAATGCAAACATTGACCTTTGCGACGGCTGCTTCAGCGGCAGCTACAATGCTGAGATTCCGAGAACAATTTTTGTTGATAAATACGCTAAAAAAATAAATGAAAAATAACGGAGGATTACAATGAACAGCTTTTCAGAAAGTTACAAGGCAGCAGGCGTTGACGTAACTGCAGGTTACAAGGCAGTCGAGCTGATGAAAAAACACGTTGCCCGCACCAGAATTGACGGTGTTGTTTCGGGTATCGGCGGCTTCGGCGGACTGTTTGCTCCCAATTTCAAGGGAATGGAGGAGCCTGTTTTAGTAAGCGGTACAGACGGTGTCGGCACAAAAATCAAGCTTGCTTTTCTGCTTGACAAGCACGACACAATCGGAATTGACGCCGTTGCAATGTGCGTAAACGATATTATCTGCTGCGGCGCACAGCCCTTGTTTTTCCTTGATTACATTGCAATCGGAAAGAATATCCCCGAAAAGGTTGCAGAAATCGTATCGGGTATCGCAGAAGGCTGCGTTCAGTCAGGCTGTGCTCTTATCGGCGGCGAAACAGCCGAGCATCCCGGACTTATGCCGCTTGACGAGTACGACGTTGCAGGCTTCAGCGTAGGTATTGCCGACAAGCCAAAGCTTATTGACGGCTCTGACCTCAAATCGGGCGATGCGCTTATCGGACTTCGTTCCTCCGGTGTTCACTCAAACGGTTTTTCACTTGTAAGAAAAATCTTCGGTATTGACGAAACAACAATCAACGCAGAGTACCCCGAGCTTGACAAGCCTCTCGGCGAAACTCTGCTTACTCCCACAAAAATCTATGTAAAGCCTATCCTTGCTCTTATAAATGAAGTAAAGGTAAAGGCAATTTCTCATATCACAGGCGGCGGCTTCTACGAGAACATTCCCAGAATGCTCACAGACGGACTCACCGCAAAAATCAAAAAGGACAGTATTCCCGTACTTCCTATCTTTAAGCTTATGCAGAGAGTAGGCAACATTTCCGAACACGATATGTTCAATACATTCAATATGGGCGTCGGAATGATTACAGCCGTTGCAAAGGAAGACGCTGACAAGGCTCTTGAAGTATTAAAGGCTAACGGTGAAGACGCAGTAATCCTCGGCGAAGTTGTTGAGGGCAATGACGGAGTTGTATTTGAATAATGAAAAATATTGTAGTTTTAGTATCGGGCGGCGGCACAAATCTGCAAGCGCTTATCGACGCACAAAACTGGGGAGAGATTAAAAACGGAAAGATTTCCTGCGTTATCTCCTCAAATCCAAACGCTTATGCCCTTACACGTGCTGAGAATTATAATATTCCCACAGAAGTCATAAGACGTAAGGATTTTACAGAATTTGATGAATATGACAACGCCTTGACCGAGCTTTTAAAGAGCAAAAAAACTGATGTTGTCGTGCTTGCAGGCTTTATGACAATTCTCGGCAGTAAGGTTATTTCAGCTTTTGAAAACAAGATTATCAATATTCACCCTTCTCTTATTCCGTCCTTCTGCGGAGAGGGCTATTACGGACTCAGGGTTCACGAGGCAGCTCTCAGAAAGGGCGTTAAGGTGACAGGCGCAACGGCTCATTTTGTCAACGAGGTCTGCGACGGCGGCCCTATCATCATTCAGAAAGCTGTTGAAATACAAAACGGCGACACTCCCGAAATTTTACAGAAAAGGGTTATGGAGCAGGCTGAATGGAAGATTCTTCCCAAGGCTGTTTCACTTTTCTGCGAAGATAAAATTATCGTAAAAGACAACAAAACCGAAATTCTTGACTAATCGGAGGTAAATTATGAAACCCGTATCTCTTTTTAACGACATTTCCTCAACTACATACCCCGGCAGAGGTATCGTAATCGGCAGAAGTGCAGACGGCACAAAGGCTGTAATTGCATACTTCATTATGGGCAGAAGCGAAAACAGCAGAAACAGAGTTTTTGTAGAAACTGAGGACGGTATCAAAACTCAGGCTTTTGACCCGTCAAAGCTTGTTGACCCCTCGCTTATCATCTATTCACCCGTAAGAGTGCTCGGCAACAAGACAATCGTTACAAACGGCGACCAGACCGACACAATCTATGACCTTATGAATCAGCAGATGACATTTGAGCAGTCGCTTCGTACACGTGAATTTGAACCTGACGGTCCTAACTACACACCCCGAATTTCAGGTATCGTAAAGTGCACTGACGGCAAAATGAACTACGCAATGTCAATTCTCAAGAGTGCAGACGGCAACCCCGACTGCTGTGAGAGATATACTTTTACTTACGATTCACCCCTTGCAGGTCTCGGCAGATTTATCCACACCTATATGAGCGACGGCAATCCGCTCCCGAGTTTTGAGGGCGAGCCTACTCTGGTTGAAATCGGCAACGACGACATTGATACATTTGCAGAGAAAATCTGGAACGCTCTCAACGAGGACAACAAGGTTTCTCTCTTTGTGCGCTATATCGACATCGCAACAAATACCTCAGAGTCAAGAATAATCAATAAGAATAAATAATTCTGTAATCAGAAAGGACGATAAAAATGAACGAACTCGCCTTAAAATACGGCTGTAACCCCAATCAGATGCCGTCAAGAATTTTTATGCAGGACGGCAAGGATTTACCCGTTGAGGTATTAAACGGCAAGCCCGGCTACATTAACTTTCTCGACGCATTCAATTCGTGGCAGCTTGTAAGAGAACTCAAGGCTGCAACAGGACTTCCTGCCGCAGCGTCATTCAAGCACGTAAGTCCCGCAGGTGCCGCAGTTGCAACTGAGCTTTCCGACACATTAAAGAAGATTTATTTTGTAGATGATCTTGAGCTTTCTCCGATTGCCTCAGCTTATGCAATGGCAAGAGGTGCAGACAGAATGTCCTCCTACGGCGACTGGGTAGCTCTTTCCGATACCTGCGACGTTCAGACTGCACGTCTTTTGCAGAGAGAGGTTTCCGACGGAATCATCGCTCCCGATTACACTCCCGAGGCTCTTGAGGTTTTGAAAACGAAGAGAAAGGGAACATACAACGTTGTAAAAATCGACCCGAATTACGTTCCTGCTCCTATTGAGCATAAGGACGTTTTCGGAGTAACATTCGAGCAGGGCAGAAACGAGCTTAAAATCGACGAAGCAATGCTTATGCAGAACATCGTTACAGATAACAAGGAGCTTCCCGAGGAGGCAAAGCGTGACCTTCTTATCGCTCTTATCACACTTAAATACACACAGTCAAACTCCGTTTGCTATGCAAAGGGCGGACAGGCTATCGGCGTAGGCGCAGGTCAGCAGTCAAGAATCCACTGCACACGCCTTGCAGGAAACAAGGCTGACATCTGGTTCTTAAGACAGCATCCGAAGGTAATGAATCTTCCGTTTGTTGAGAACATCAGACGTCCCGACAGAGATAATACAATCGACGTTTATATTTCCGATGATTACGAGGACGTTCTCGCTGACGGCGTATGGCAGCAGTTCTTTACAACAAAGCCCGAACCTCTTACAAAAGAAGAAAAGAAGGAGTGGCTTGCAAACTTCAGCGGCGTTTCACTCGGATCTGACGCTTTCTTCCCGTTCGGTGACAATATCGAAAGAGCAAAGCGTTCAGGCGTTCAGTACGTTGCACAACCTGGCGGCTCAATCCGTGACGACAACGTAATTGAAACCTGCAACAAGTACAATATGACAATGTCCTTTACAGGAATCAGACTTTTCCATCACTGATACGGGGTGCTGCTATGAATATATTAATGATTGGCTCGGGCGGCAGAGAACACGCACTTATCAGAAAACTGCTTGAAAGTCCGAAATGTACAAAGCTTTATTGTGCCCCCGGTAACGGCGGCATCTCAAGAGACGCCGAAACAGTAAATATCGGTGTAATGGATAAGGAAGCAATGGTTAAGTTTGCAAAGGAAAACGCAATTGATCTTGCATTTGTTGCTCCCGACGACCCGCTTGCCGCAGGAATGGTTGACGCTTTTGAAGAGGCAGGAATCCGTGCTTTCGGTCCAAACGCAAACGCCGCAATTATTGAGGCTTCAAAGGTTTTCTCAAAGAACCTTATGAAAAAATACAACATTCCCACAGCAAAATACGAGGTTTTCGATAACGCAGACAAGGCAATCGAGTATGTAAAGGCTGAAAACACAGCTCCCGTAGTTGTCAAGGCTGACGGTCTTGCACTCGGCAAGGGTGTTATCATTGCTCAGACAATTGACGAGGCTGTTTCTGCAATCAAGTCAATTATGGAGGACAAGCAGTTCGGCGATTCGGGCAACAATATCGTAATTGAGGAATTCCTGACAGGACCCGAGGTTTCTGTTCTCGCATTCACAGACGGCAAGTGCGTAAAGCCTATGGTAAGCTCAAAGGACCATAAGCGTGCCTACGACAACGACGAAGGTCTTAACACAGGCGGAATGGGAACAATCAGCCCCAATCCGTACTACACAGACGAAATTGCCGACGTATGTATGGAAACAATCTTCAAGCCCACAATTGAAGCAATGAACAAAGAGGGCAGACCTTTCAAGGGTTGTCTGTACTTCGGTTTGATGATTACTCCGAACGGTCCGAAGGTTATCGAGTATAACGCTCGTTTCGGTGACCCCGAAGCACAGGTTGTTCTTCCAAGACTCAAAACCGACCTCGTTGACATCTGTGAAGCAGTCATTGACGAAAAGCTTTCTGACATCGACATCGAATGGTACGACGGTGCAGCGGCTTGCGTAGTTATGGCAAGCGGCGGCTATCCCGTTTCCTACAAAAAGGGAATAGAGATGTCCGGTCTTGACGATAACGGTCAGGTAGAGGGCGCAACTGTTTACCACGCAGGAACAAAGTACGAAAACGGAAAGTTCTACACCAACGGCGGACGTGTTCTCGGTGTAACCGCAAGAGCAGAAACTCTTGACGAGGCACTCGAAAAAGCATATGCCGCAGTTGACAAAATCAAGTTTGAGGGCGCACACTTCAGACACGATATCGGTAAAACAAAATAATTATTCACGATAAACTAAATGCCGCATTCAATCTGAATGCGGCATTTCTGTAAAATATTTAATTATATCCTGTCTTGTTACAATACCGATAAAGCTTCCTCTTGCGTCGGTAACGGGAATGAAGTTCTGTTTCATTGCCCTTTGCAGAAGCTCGTCCATACTCACGTTGATTTTAACGGCAGGGTTAAAATCCTTTCTGATTATGTCACGCACATAATATTTTTCAAGGTC
>JBJFHX010000008.1:0-25341 GCA_051893995.1 Ruminococcus sp. | reverse complement strand
ATGAGTACATATCATAAAGGGTAAAGCCGTCGTGACAGGTGATGAAGTTTACTGACGCATTGTTGCCCCTGTAGGCAGGGTCATAGAGGTCCTTTGAACCTGTCAGCCTGTGAGCTGCCGCCCACGCAAGGTTGTCGTCACCCTTTAAGAATCTGCGCATATCGTCACGGTATTTGCCGTTCCATTCTGCCCACCTGTTCCACGACGGGAAACTGCCGACCTGATAAAGTCCGCCTGCGTCCCACGCCTCGGCAATCAGCTTTACATTGCTTAAAATCGGGTCAAATGCAAGGCTCTTGAGCAGAGGCGGCTTGTCCATAGGCGAGCCGTCCTCGTTACGTCCGAGAATTGATGCAAGGTCAAATCGGAAGCCGTCAACTCTGTACTGTGCAACCCAGTAACGCAGACAATTCAGAATAAACTGCTGAACCATAGGGTGATTGCAGTTGAGTACATTTCCGCAGCCGCTGAAATTGTAATATTTGCCGTCGGGAGTAAGCATATAGTAAATGTTGTTGTCAAGTCCCTTGAATGAGAAGTGAGGTCCTAATTCGTTGCCCTCGGCAGTGTGATTGAAAACAACGTCGAGAATAACTTCGATTCCGTTTTCCTGCAATTCACGGATAAGGCTTTTAAGCTCTCTGCCCTCACGGTGATGCTCGTGGTCTGATTCGTAGCTTGTGTTCGGAGCAAAGAAGCAAACTGTGTTGTAACCCCAGTAATCAAACAGCTTTTCTCCGTTAAAGGTACGTGACGCCCCCATTTCGTCAAATTCAAAAATCGGCATAAGCTCAACGGCGTTGATGCCAAGCTCCTTAAGATAGGGAATCTTCTCCCTTATTCCGGCAAAAGTACCGTTGTGCTTTACTTTTGATGACTTGTCCTGAGTAAAGCCTCTTACGTGCATTTCATATATAATAAGCTCTTCAAGAGGAAGATTTTTCTTTTTAAAATTGCCCCAGTCGTAGTCGTTTGATACTACACGAGCTTTGTAGGTACATTCGCTTTCCTGCTTGTTGCCCCAGCCGCTCTGACCTGTTACAGCCTTTGCGTAAGGGTCAAGAACATATCTTTTCTTGTCAAACAGCAGACCCTTGCTTTCGTCGTACGGTCCGTCAAGCGAGTAAGCGTACTCAAATTCATTTATTTCAAGACCGAAAACAATCATTGAATAGGTCTTGCCGATTTTGTAGGATTCGGGAAAAGGAATCCTTGCATAAGGCTCTTTTTCAAGCGGTTTAAAAAGCAGGAGAGTACACGAGGTCGCCGAAAAAGAAGTTATCGTAAAATTAACTCCTCCTCGAACGGGTGTTGCACCGTTTACAAGATAATGACCGGGTCGTACATCAAAACCGCAAACCTTGTCCGTTGGCTTTAAATCCCTTAACATTCCATATTCCTCCCCAAAATCGTCGCCGAAACAACAAAAACATTATGTAAATTTTAACATTTTATGTTCTTTAATTCAACAAAAAAATTGCTTTGTTATTGTCTGTATTTGTCGTTTTATCCAAAATTAAGCAGAACTATTCATAAAAATGCATAGTTTTGAATTATTTTTTGCGTATTACGCCCCTGAGCTGAGGATTTCTGAAATCAATAATCAGACCGATAAGAACTGCCCCGACAATAAGAATAACCGTTTCGGGGAGCATATATGCGCCGTTGTAGGTAAGAGAATAAAGCCACGCAGGCATATCTTCGGCAAAGCCGCTCCAGACGGTAACTCCGCTGATGAAATGACAGATAAAGCGCAGAATTCCCGTGAGCAGGGCACCGAGTCCCAAGCCGACAGCCTGATTTCTGATTCCTCTGAAAATACCGCCCAGACCTGCAACACCGAAGGCGATAATGTAGTCAAAAAGCGCAATCATCACAACGGCAAGTCCCGATGTAGCATACGAAAAGTTCGACATACCCAGCAAAAGCTGAATAAGACCGTAAACAACTCCGGTAAAGCAACCCCACAAAAGGTTGTAGCGGTAGCCGATTATGAGGATAGGGAGCATTGAGCAGATTGTTATGCTTCCGCCGAACGGCCATTCAATTTTAAGCAAACTTAGAACAGTTGCAAGCGCAACCATAACTGCGCTTTCGCACAGCATAATAACTTTTTTATTCATAAAAATACCCCTTTATATTTTAATAATAATGTTGGGAACAACGTGCGCTGTTCCCATATTTTTATCAGTCTGCAATTTTAAGAGAAATGTCAAACGCTTTTACCGAGTGGGTGAGTGCGCCCATTGAGATAATGTCAACGCCTGTTTCGGCAATTTCACGCAGTCTTTCGTCAGTAATTCCGCCGCTTGCCTCAAGCAAAGCTCTGCCGTTTGTGATTTCAACAGCCTTTTTCATCATCTCTGTGCTCATATTATCAAGCATAATTACGTCTACCTTGGCGTCAAGAGCTTGCTGTAACTCGTCAAGATTTCTTACCTCAAGCTCAATCTTCGTCATATGACCGAGCTTTGTCTTGAGCTTTGCAACAGCGTTTGCAATTCCGCCGCCTGCGTCAACGTGATTGTCCTTCAGCATTGCGGCGTCTGAAAGATTGTAGCGGTGATTCCTGCCTCCGCCGACTGTTACTGCGTACTTTTGCAGCGGTCTTAATCCGGGGAGAGTTTTTCTTGTGTCAGCAATTGATGCGTTTGTGCCCTTTACAAGCTCAACAGCCTTGCTTGTTGCCGTAGCAACTCCGCTCATATGCTGAATAAGGTTAAGAGCCGTGCGCTCGCCCTTTAAAATTGTTCTTGTCTTGCCGTGAATTTCTGCGATGATATCGCCTTTTTCAAGTCTGTCACCGTCTTTTTTGAAGGTTTTTACCTCAAATCCTGTTGGCTGTAAAATCTCAAAAACTCTCAGTGCAACTTCAAGACCGCAGAGTACACCGTCGCTTTTTGCAAGGAATTTTGCGGTGTTTTCCTGCTCCTCGTCAATCAGATAATCGGTTGTCGTGTCAAGGTAGTTAATATCCTCAAGCAAAGCAGATTTGATAAGGTCGTCTACATAAATGCTGTTTAATATCATAGGTTAATGCCCTCCCGTACTTCTTCAAGAATTATGCTTGCAACAATTGCAATGCTTCTGGCTTCAACAAGGTCTGATGTGATTTCGTAGTCCTCACTAAAAAGTGCGTCAACGATTTTTTCGACTTTTTCATAGCTTTCGTCATACTTTTCAGGCTTCGGAATTACAAAGTATGTATCCTGTAAAATCTCTCTTATCTGTGAGCGATAACCGTGAGGTATTGGTTTGCCATCAATCGGTTTGTAAGCAGGCTCGTTACCGAGCGGCTTTCTGCCGTATTTTTCAATTCTGCGGGTGATGTCCTGAGCCGCCGAGCGTGAAAAGACAAGCGCTTCAAGAAGAGAATTGCTTGCAAGACGGTTTGCACCGTGAACGCCTGTGTGAGCACATTCTCCTGCGGCGTAAAGCCCGTCAATCGAGGTTTTGGCGTCAAGGTCAACGTTGATACCGCCCATAAGGTAGTGTTGGCAGGGAAAAACGGGAATCCTGTCCTTGGTAATGTCAACGCCTTCTTCAAGACATCTCGAATAAATCATCGGGAATCTCTCTTTGAGAAAATCAGCAGGCTTGTCCGTTATGTCAAGATAGAAATTCTCGCTCTTTGTCTTAATCGACTCCCTGATAATTGCGTTTGATACAACATCCCTCGGAGCAAGCTCGCCTCTGCTGTCGTAGTCAAACGCAAAGCGTTCTCCGTTGCAGTTGAGAAGAACAGCTCCCTCACCTCGTACTGCCTCGCTTATCAGGAAACGCTCTCTGTCTTTATCAGCGGCAAAAGCGGTGGGGTGGAACTGCACACGTGAAAGGTGACTTATCTTTGCACCGAGCAAATAAGCAAAAGCAATTCCGTCACCCGTTGCAATTGCGGAATTTGTCGTGTATTTATAAACTCTGCCGATTCCGCCTGTTGCAAGCAGGCAATAACTGCAGCCGTAATGACAGCTTTTGCCGTCCTTTAAAATGCTTATGTAAAAGCCGTTAAGTGCTTTGTCGATTGAATATACAAGCGCATTATCGCAAATAGTAACATTAGGCAGAGTGCGCACAACGTCAATCAGTCCGTCAACAATAGCCTTGCCTGTTGAGTCCTTGTGATGAACAATTCTGTGGCGGCTGTGACCTGCCTCAAGGGTTTTGCACATAGTGCCGTCGGGATTGAGGTCGAAATCAACACCAAGCTCCTTGATTCTCATTACATCGGCAGGACCTTCGGAAACGAGCTTTTCAACGGCGGAGAGGTTATTTTTATACTTTCCTGCAATCAGCGTATCGTTGATATGAAGCTTGTAGTTGTCGTGAACGGTGTCAAGCACACAGGCAACACCGCCTTGCGCAAGCGAGCTGTTTGAAAGCGGTAATTCACGCTTTGAAACAAGAAGAACGCTTATGTCTTTTGGAAAATTCAGCGCAGCATATAAGCCTGCCGCACCTGTGCCGACGATAACGACGTCATATTTTTTATCCATATATAAGACCTCGGAAAAATATTTGATAAATTGTAAAGTCTGTCATTTACAAATTAATACTGATATATTATACTACTAATTGGAAAAATAGTAAAGCCGTAAAGGCTTATAAATAAATATTTATCATATAAATCATTTTAATTTTTGCAGGAGGGAATGAAAATGCGTAAATTATGGAAAATACATATCGGAATAATAGTAGGATTTGTTATTTCATTTATTTCGATTGTAATCGTAACATATGCATCAAACAAAGAAATCAATGCATATTTACCTATTGCGTTATTCTTTACATATGAATTTCTGATAATTAATTTTTTAAAGGACGACTTTCTTACGGAAGAATTTAAAGAAAGAGCAGAGAGAGAACTAAGCGAAAAAGATTATTTCAGTATTTCAACTTATAGAGGAATTATAAAATTTGCTTTAGGTGTATGTATTATCGTTGCACCGATTCTGTGGGCAATGGCTATTGTTACGAATTGATATAGTTTTTTTAAGGAGTAAAAATGGAACTTAAAAGTAATGAAGAAAAAATCACCCGAGCACTGCTTGTCAGCGTTGATACGGGAGAATATGACGCTCAGGCTTCCCTTGAGGAGCTGTTTGAGCTTGTAAAAAGCGCAGGTGCTGACCCTGTTTTTTCGGTAACGCAGAACTTGAATAAGGTTGAAACTGCAACATACGTCGGAACAGGTAAGCTTGCTGAAATTACGGAAATCTGCAAAGCGCAGGAGATTGATTTAATCGTAGTTGACAGCGAGCTTTCTCCCACTCAGATTAAAAATATGGAAGCAGAAACAGACGTAAGAGTGATTGACCGAACAACGCTTATTCTCGATATTTTTGCTCAGAGAGCACGTTCAAAAGAAGGTAAATTACAGGTTGAGCTTGCACAGTTAAAGTATATGCTACCCAGACTTACCGGAAAGGGAATTGCAATGTCAAGGCTCGGAGCAGGTATCGGCACAAGAGGTCCCGGTGAAACAAAGCTTGAAACCGACCGACGTCACATAAGGCGCAGAATGGAAACGCTGAAAGAGGAGCTCTCTGACCTTGAAAAGCACCGCAGTATGCTTAGAAAAAGGCGTGAAAAGGACGGCGTAATCACCGTTGCAATCGTCGGCTACACAAACGCAGGAAAGTCAACACTGATGAATTACTTAACCGACGCAGGCGTGCTTGCGCAGGACAAGCTTTTTGCAACGCTTGACCCGACCTCACGTGCGCTAAAACTGCCGAGCGGCGTTACTGTAATGCTGATTGACACAGTCGGTCTTGTGCGCAGACTGCCGCACCACCTTGTTGAAGCATTCCGCTCAACGCTTGAAGAAGCGGCACAGTCGGACATAATCTTAAATGTATGCGACGCATCAAGCGAAGAGGCGAGAACGCATATGAAGGTCACAACCGATTTGCTCGAATCCCTCGGCTGCGGCGACAGACCGATTATAACCGTTCTGAACAAATGCGACTTGGTACAGGACGAAGTTTTGGCACAGGATTTTTGCTCGTATATCCGCATAAGCGCAAAGAACGGTACGGGCGTAGACAGGCTTTTGCAGGCGATTGACGATAATCTGCCCGTCAGAATGAAGCGTGTAAAGCTGCTCATTCCCTTTGCAAACGCAGGATTTGCAAACGATATCCGCACAAAGGGAACGCTTATCTGCGAGGAATACGTTTCCGAGGGCTTGGAAATTGAGGCAGTTGTCGATGAAATGCTTTATTCAAAGCTTAAACAATTTGAAATAAATCAATAAAAAATACAATGTAATGTTAATAATTGTGTTGAAATTGTTAAAATTCTTTGGTATAATTAACAGGAGGTATTCTATTTGAATTTTTTTGGAATTATTCAGTCAATAGATTTTTCTATTCTTGATTTTATTCAGAATACTTTCAAATGCGTTTTCCTTGATTATGTGCTCGCTTTTTTCAGTTATATCGGCGAAGCAGGCGGCATATGGATTATTGCGTCGGTAATTATGATGTGCTTTCGCAAAACAAGGGCAACGGGCGTTATGGTGTTGTGTGCAGTCTTAGTCGGATTTTTAATCGGCGAAATAGGACTCAAGCACTTTGTCGCACGTGAAAGACCGTTTGTACTAAATCCGTCAGTCGTGCCGTTTATAAAGGCTCCGAGCGGCTACAGCTTTCCGTCCGGTCACAGCTGTTCGTCATTTGCGGCGGCAACGGTTCTTTTGATGCGTGACAAAAGGTTTGGAATTCCTGCCCTTACTGTTGCCGTATTTATAGCATTTTCAAGGCTTTATAATTATGTTCATTTTCCGTCCGACGTGCTTTGCGGAATTTTACTCGGTGTGCTCTGCGCAATAGTAACCGTAGTAATTTTCAAAAAAGCCGGGTTTGACAAAAAGCTGTCGGGCGACTTAAAATACAAGAAGGTTGATGATAATGCAGAAAAATTATAGGTTTGTAGGCAAAACCTCAAAGGACAGCTTTCTGATTAAAGGCTTTAACGTGTTTTCCGAAAAGTGGAAGCACGCAGGCGGCTGTGCGTCCGTTATAAATCCGCAAAACGGCAGAACATACGTGTTTTCAAAATACGAAAGCTGCGGTGTGGAGTTTGTGGCTGGCAAGGACGCAAGCGGTTACTGGCTGTTCTTTGTTGAGGTTTAAAATTTAAATCTAAAAAATTTTATGGGAGAAGTATATTAAAATGTGCAATAAAAATCTGCTTGCAAATAATCTTTTTGATTACAGCAAAACAATAGCAAAGCCTTTGCTTGAAAGCGTTGAATATCCTTGGGAGGCATTGCCGAAAATCAAGGATTTCATCATAGAACTCGGCAAAACGCTTGACCCCGAAATCTACGAGCAGAGGGGAGAGAACATCTGGGTTGCAAAGAGCGCAACAGTTTTTCCGTCGGCATATCTCGGCGGTCCGCTCATCATCTGCGAGGATGCAGAGGTCAGACACTGCGCTTTTATCAGAGGCAGCGCAATTGTTGGCAAGGGAGCAGTTGTGGGCAACTCAACGGAGCTTAAAAATTCAATCCTCTTTGACGGAGTACAGGTGCCTCACTATAACTACATAGGCGACAGTATTCTCGGCTATAAGGCTCATACGGGTGCAGGCACAATTACCTCAAACCTCAAGAGTGACAAGAGCCTTGTAACGGTGCTCTGCGAGGAAGAAAAGGTTGAAACAGGCGTTAAAAAGTTCGGCGCAATGCTCGGCGATCACGTTGAGGTCGGCTGTAACAGCGTGCTGAATCCCGGCTCGGTTGTCGGCAGAAACACAAACGTTTATCCGCTTTCGTTTGTAAGGGGATACGTTCCCGAAAACAGTATCTATAAACGTCTCGGCGAAGTTGCAGACAAGATCTGATTTTAATATTCAGGAAGAACAAAAGGCTTCGGAAAGAATGAGTATTCTCCCGAAACCTTTTTTGTTATTTAAAAGTGGTGCAAATTAAACATTCAGTCCCATTTCGTAGGCTTCTTTCATTGCCTTTGTTGCTTTTATCTCGCCTTTTTCATATACGCCTGTTCCGTAGATAACGCCCATTTCCTTTGCACCTTCCACACAGTCGGCATAGCCTCTGAAGCACTCAAGCGTTGTTTCAAGCGATTCCTTTTCTCCGTCGGCGGCAGTCATAATGTAGTAAAATTCTTTATTCTTAACCTCAAGCCAGCGTGCAACGGTTCTGTCAATAACAGCCTTAAGCTGAGCGTCAATAGAATAAAAGTACACAGGACTTGCAAGAACAATAACGTCAGCGTCAATCATTTTTTGCAGAATCTCAGTCATATCGTCCTTGATTGCACAAATTCCTTTTTCTTTGCAGGCGTAACAGCCACGACAATAGCCTACTTTCTTTTCTGCTACACGTATTTTCTCAACCGCATTTCCGCTTTGCTCTGCACCTTTCATAAACTCGTCGCAGAGAATGTCCGAATTGCCGCCTTTGCGGGGACTTCCCGATAAAATCAAAACCCTTTTGCTCATTTTATTATCTCCTTACCAGCATTTTTTCTCTTTAGTACAGTCCTGTTGCTTTCTGCGTTCGGCAATCATAGTTACAAACCATTCTGCAATTTTCGGGTCAGTGTGAGAGAAGAAAGCACTTTCGTTTCTGTCAAGCAAAGCAATAGCATTCATTTCTTCGTCAGAAAGCTCAAAATCAAACACATCAAAGTTTTCTTTCATTCGCTCAATGTGAGTGGATTTCGGTATAACTATAATACCCCTTTGCAAGTGCCAGCGCAGGATAATCTGTGCCGTAGTTCTGTTGTGCTTTTCTGCAATCGATTTAAGCTCGGGCAATTCAAAAATACCGCCTCGGCCTTCGCCGAACGGTGCCCACGCTTCAAGCTGTAGATTGTATTTTTTATTCCACTTTTTAGCCTCAGCCTGCTGAAGGTGCGGGTGTATTTCAATCTGGTTTATCATCGGACGGATTTTTGAAAATGACGCAATATCAATCATTCGGTCAGGATAGAAATTTGAAATACCTATTGCACGCAGTTTTCCTGCTTCGTAGAGTTCTTCAAGCGCTCTCCATGCACCGTAATAATCACCGAACGGCTGATGAAGCAGCATTAAATCAATGTAGTCGGTTTTTAGCTTTTGCATTGAAGCTTCAACTGACTTTTTACATTCTTCATATCCGTAGTGTTCAATCCATACCTTTGAGGTCAGGAAAATTTCGTCACGCGGAATACCCGATTTTACAATAGCATTTCCAACTTCTTCTTCGTTAAAATAGCTCTGTGCGGTGTCAATAAGACGATAACCGACATTTAATGCGTCAAGCACGCATCTTTCACATTCGTCCTTTGTTACCTGATAAACGCCGTATCCGAGCATTGGCATTTTCACGCCGTTTGATAAAGTAATATATTTCATATTTTGCCTCCTTGACTGAAAATTTAATTACAAGTCAATTATAAAAGTTAAACCTGACTTTAAGTCAAGAGTTTTTTTAAATTATTGAAAAAATTAAGTTAGTTTTATTGATTTTCGGTATAAAATATTCATCACTGCACAATATAAATTTGAGGTGATGAAAATGGCAAAACAGGGAATGAAACGTATGGAAAGAACCCATACTCAGCCACGCAACGAAGCGGCGGCTGTTCACGAAATTCAGGGAAAGGCAAAGCACAGCAATGAAAAAGCAAATCCGATTATTTCGGGCACAAAAGCACCGTCGCTCAAGGTTTATCATACAACTCCGTTTACGCAGGAAAAGCCGATTTCGCCGATTTATTCCACAATCGACAACGACCTTGCAAGGGATAACCTTGAAAACGACGTTACGGCGGCTGACCTTGAAGAGCTGTAGTTTTCGGCTATGACAGATAAAATTGAAAGTGAAACAAACAAAAACTCAGTCTGGAAGCAGACTGTAAGCCTGCCACAGTTTCCAAGGCTTGACGGTGATATTCACACTGATGTTTTAATCATCGGCGGAGGTATTGCAGGAATCCTGACTGCATATTTTCTGCATCAAAGCGGAGTCAATTACGTCCTTGTTGACAAGGGCAGAATATGCTCGGGGATTACGCAAAACACCACTGCAAAGATAACCGCCCAGCACGGCCTTGTCTACCATAAAATTCTTGCCGACAGGGGTGCTTATTTATCGCAGATGTACCTTAAAGCAAACGAGCTTGCTTTGGAAAAGTATTGTGAGCTATGCAAAAATATTGCGTGCGATTTTGAGCGCAGGGACAACTACGTTTACTCGGTTTACAACCGAAAAATTCTTGAAAAAGAAATGAAAGCCCTGCAAAAAATCAGGAGCAATGCCGAGTTCTGTGAGAACGTTATCATACCGAAAAAGACAGTCGGTGCGGTAAAATTTCCGAATCAGGCGCAGTTTAATCCGCTTAAATTTATCGCCGTAATTTCCGACGGACTTAAAATTTTTGAAAACACATTCGTCAGCGAGATGGTTGGAACAACCGCTGTTACGCAAAGCGGAAAAATCTACGCCGACAAGGTGATTGCGGCAACACATTTTCCGTTTATCAACAAGCACGGCAGTTATTTTCTCAAGCTCTATCAGCACCGTTCCTACGTTGTTGCGCTTCAAAATGCGCAGAATGTTGACGGAATGTATGTTGACGAAAACAGAAAGGGAATGTCGTTTCGCAATTATGGCAAATTGCTTTTGCTGGGCGGAGGAGGACACCGGACAGGAAAGCAGGGCGGCAACTGGTGCGAGCTGCGTGCCTTTGCAAAGACGGTTTATCCCAAAGCACGTGAGAAGTGTCATTGGGCGGCGCAGGACTGCATAAGCCTTGACTCAGTGCCGTATATCGGGCAATACTCCAAACGGACCCCGAATTTCTACGTAGCAAGCGGCTTCAACAAATGGGGAATGACGTCGGCAATGGTTTCAGCTATGATTTTAAGCGACCTTGTGCTCGGAAAGAAAAATGACTTTGCCGGGGTGTTTAACCCGTCACGCAGTATTTTGAAACCTCAGCTTTTTGTCAACGGCTTTGAAGCGACAAAAAATCTGCTCACCATAAGCGAGCACCGATGTCCTCATCTCGGCTGTGCGCTTAAGTGGAACAGAGCCGAAAATTCATGGGATTGTCCTTGCCATGGTTCACGTTTTTCTGAGAACGGCGAAGTGCTTGATAATCCTGCAAACGGAACATTTAAATAGCTACAGATATAACTGCTCACAAAAGACTATGTGGGCGGTTATTTCTATACAAAACAATTATTGACAATGTCAGACAGGCTTTGTTATTAGAGAATAATCGCTGATTTTGTGGATTTGTTAACTGATTAGCAAAAGCTAACACGAAAATCAACAATCATTTACACTCTTTTCGACTATGAATTTATAAAGGGAAAATATATAATAATTATAAATGGCAAACGAAAATATTATTTATTTTAACAAGAAAGGATGATAGTCTTGATTAAAAAGAAGCATTTACTTAAATCTGCTTTATCAAGTTTGCTCTGCTTGTGTCTGCTCACAAGCACAACTGCTATGTCGGCAGCGGCATACACAGCAGAAAACGATTCCGCAATAGCTTATCAGTTCACAGGCACTGACGCAGCTACTCCCGGATATGCCGAGGGTACAGTTACGTTTTCGCCTGCTGATGAAGGCAATTACAACCTCTATTGGGCAGATGAAGAAAAAGCCCTTGAGGGTTATTACGAAATCAACTCAATGACTCTTTCAGCCGGAGAAACAGGCACATTTGAGTTTGATTACCACACGGCTATTCCTGCCAATGCAAAGAAAATTATTGCTGTAAAGGCTGACGATACAGGTGCTTTTGCCGAGTATCCGAGCGTTGCAGACGCTTATTCGGTGTTTGATATTCCCGAAAATAAGCAGCTTCCTTATTCTCCCGATGAAACACTTTACACATTCAACTCATATTCAGACATACATATTGACATTGGCGGCTTTTACGTTAACGCAAGCAAGCACTGGGCAGCAGCTCTGAAATATGCAAGCGATATGGGTACCGACTTTATCGTAACCTCGGGCGATAGCGTAACAAACGCATCAGGTCCGAAAAAGGAATGGGACGTTTACGAGAAGATTCTTGCTGACTCCGATTACGACAATCCTGTTTACGAATCAAACGGAAACCACGATATGAGAACAGGCGTTCAGAGCGGCAATACTGAATTTGTCAAAGCTTCGGGTACTGACAATACAAAGGTAAACTACGACGCTAACAAGCCGTATTATTACGTAACAGAGCCGACAACAGGTGATATGTTTATCTTTATGGCTCTTGAATACGCTTCAGACCCCAGCTCCTGTGATGAATTTTCAGAAGAACAGCTTGAATGGGTTTCAAAGCTCTTAGCTGAAAATTACGGCAAGGGTAATAATATTTACCTGATTGAGCACTCACCCATAAACGGTTACGGCGCAGGCGATGATATGGAAAATCCATATTATAAGGCTCATCTGTCAACTTCCAATATTACAACCGTCAGATTCAAGGCTCTTATGGACAAGTATCCCAACATAATCTGGATGTCAGGCCACACTCACGAAGATTTCAATATGGGATATAACTACTCAAACGAAAACGGCACAGCCTGCAATATGATTCACAATCCTTCTGTTGCAGGACCTACTCATCCGAGCACAAGCTCACATTCGCTTGACTATACCTTCTATGACGGTCTTTCACAGGGCTACTATGTAGAAGTTTACGACGGCAATGTAATCTATTACGGCGCAAACCTCTGCGATGAAAAAATCTATCCTGCTTACTCCTATATTATGCAGGGCAGCAGACATTCAACCATAGAAGAAACCAACGCAACAACACAGGCAACTACTGCTGCAACAACAGCCGTTACAGGCTCAACACTTCCCGAGGGCGTTGATACAATTACATACTACTATGTAAACACAACAAAGTGGGAATCAGTTGACTGTTACAGCTGGAGCGACGCCGACACTCAGACCTGCGTCTGGCCCGGTTACGGTTGCAGCTACTATTCAACCGATGAATACGGCAACGATATTTATTGTGCCGAGGTTCCTGCATCATTCCAGTATGTTATTTTCAACAACGCCGGCAACAAAAAGCAGACTGTTGATATTACGCTTGACGGTATAAACAATTGCTTTACTCCCGACGGCACAACAACTTCAGGCAAATATAACGTAACAGCTTCTGTATTTAACGGAGGAGAGCTTCCGACAGAGCCGTCTGAATCAACAGAGCATACAGACTCAACAGAACCTACAGCTGCTACCGAGCCTGAAGCTACCGAAGAAACAACTCCCGAATCAACAGAAACAACGGCTGAAATTGTTGAAACTGAACCCACAACCGTTGAAGTTGAAAGCACTCCCGATGAAACAACAGAACCCTCAGACGATCCGGAAATTCAGGCAATTGAAAACATTAATTTAGCTGAAGGCTTACTGAATTTCATATACGGTGATGTTACTAAGGACGGAGTTGTAACTGTTAAAGATGCATCTGCAATTCAGAAGTATATTGCAGAATTAGAAGTATTTGATGATGACCAGATAAAAGCTGCCGACGTTGACGGCAACGAGGTTGTTAACACAGTTGATGCTACAAACATTCAGAAATATCTTGCTGCTTTCTTCACAAGATTCCCGATTGAAAGGGCTGATGAAAATATCCTGGCTACAGTTGAAAAGGTACTTGCCGATTATTATAATTTCAGCTCATATGACCAGTACCAGAATCTGAAAAAGCTCTACAGAGCGTATAAGGATATTGATTTCACGGTAGACAGTGATGAAAATTATCAGAGCTATATTGAGCTGAAAGATGCAATGGAAAGCCTGACTGATATTGCTGATTACATCAACGGCAAGGCAACGCAGGGATATGACAAAGATCTTGTAATTTACTTTGCAGCTCCCGAAGAATGGCTCACATCAGAATATACGGTTAAGTCCAACATTTGCTTTGATGCAGGCGACAATGTATGGGGACAGAGAAATATGATTCAGACAACCGATAAATTCGGAGGTCTTACCGTATTCAGATACACCTACAAAGCAGATGAATTCTATTCCGAAAACATTGATAAATTACAGTTCCAGGCTTACAGCGGCTCAACATGGCAGACTCAGTTCGTTGCAGTAAACGACACAACAATGTGCGAATCAATCAACGGAATGCTCTATGACAGTGCAACTCAGAAATGGGTAGACTATACACCGACACCTGGTACCGGAGATGTTGTAGAGCCCGTAGCGGCTGACTATGTACTTTGCTATTACTCAGAAACACACAGCTGGGACGACAGGACTTCTTATTTCACAAAGAAGAGCGACGGAACATACACGTTCACTTATGTTGCCGACAGTGTTGCAAGCATTAGCTGTAATGTATTCGACCTTGTAAACAACGAATTTAACTGCGTAGCAGCAAGCACATCGCTGACAATTGCCGGAGATGTTGCAGTTTCCGAAACATATTCTCTCTCCGCAAGCGCATCAAGAGGCAAGAGCCTCTCAATCAATGGACTTACAGAGGGAATGAAGATTAACTTTATATATCACCCTGATACAAATACAGTTGATGTAAATTATGTTCCCGCAGGTCAGGAAAAGGATAACGAGCACTACGTTTTGTGCTATTATGCAACAGACGAGCACTCATGGGATGCAAGAGATACATTCTTTGAGGAGCAGGACGACGGTACATACGCTCTTGAATTCACAACAATATCTTCAAACAACATAAGCTGTAATGTTTTCGATATGGTAAACAGCGAGTTCAACTGCGTAGCCGCAAGCACATCGCTAACAATTGCATCAGATACTGAAACTTCCGAAACCTATTCGCTTTCAGCAAGCACATCAAGAGGTAAAAGCATTACAATCAAGGGTTTGAGCGAGGGAATGAAAATAAGCTTTGTATACAGTCCCGAAACAAACACCCTGAACGTAAGCTATGTTCCGACAAGCGTAGAAGCTGTAACCGCTTGAATGTAACACTTTAAAGAAAATCTGTTGAATCTCCGCTTATTTTGGTTTATAATTAATTTATATTTATAAAAAGTGAGAACTGAGTAAAGGGACAGACTGTACTGTACTTTGCTCAGGCAGGAGATTATTATGACATATATATATGAAGTGGTAAAATATGACGGCTGTCTGCCGGGCAAGGTGCTTATGCAGAATAAGCCCGGCTGGCGTTGCAATACCTTTTTGCACTGGCACAAGGAGCTTGAATTTGTCTATATGATAGACGGTGTGCTTGATGCAAAAATAAGCGGAGAAAGCATACAGATTAAAAACGGTGATTTTTATTTCTGCAACAGCGAGGAAATACATATCACTGCCGCACCTGATAAAAACAAAGTCATTAAGTATATAGTTGTTCTTCTCTCCAAGGAATATATGCGGTCGTTTTGTGAGCAAATCGACCGCATAGAATTCAAAATCAATGCTGAGAGCAGGGACAGGATAAGCGAAATGATGAAAAAGCTTGTTTCAATTATGGAAAGCGATGATGAATTCAAGCTTTTAAAGGTCAATGCGGTATTTATGGATATCTATCACCTGCTTCTGATAGAGTGCGTTGCAGAAAAGAAAAACCTGCTTCCGACAAATCTGCCCGATAACTTTGCTTACGCAAAAACTATTATTGAGTATATAGGATGTAATTACTCCGAGAATATTAATTTAAAGGATATGGCTGACCTTGTAGGACTTACTTCGTCGTATTTTTCAAAGTATTTCAAGAATATTACAGGCACAAATTTTACTCAATACTTAAACAGCGTCCGGCTTGAACATGCACTCAACGAAATGCTGTATAAAGGGCAGACTGTTACAAAAGCGGCTATGAACAACGGCTTCCCGAATGTAAAGTCGTTTATCGAGATTTGCAAGAAAATCTACGGTTGTACACCTATGGAGTACAAAAAACAGAAAATTACTGAAAAATAATCATCTTTTCATAATTCCCAAAATGAGCACAGCGTAATGCCGTGCTTATTTTTTGTGCTTATATTGTTGAACGGTGCTGAAAACCGTGGTATAATATGAAACATAAAATTATTCGGAGTTGTTAATAGATGAAAAAAGCTTTATCTGTAATTTTAATATGCCTTACTCTGCTGTTTTCCTGTACGGCGGCGACGGTATCTGCTTCAAGCATTGACGAAGCGGTAATTTCTTCGCAGGACGATAAATATACCCCTCTTTATACCGTATCGCCCGACAGCTCGCTGAAGGATTACGATTCACCCGATTTCAGCAGTAAGGACTATGCACTTTTCTACACACAGACAACCTTCCTTGCACTTATAGCAGGCTACCTGATTTTGTTCAAGGCAAAGGGAATAAACCACGACGAGAAAATGCACGGCAGAAAGAGAAGAAAATAATAATAATAATTGAATCTATAATTATTAAAAAAACATTTATAAAAATCGTCTGCAAACAGTAAATTTTAAACGTTGCGTCCGATTTAGCAAGGGAGTTATAAAATATGAAAAGGCTATACATAGTTTTTTCAATTGCAGCAATATTTGTTTCAACGTTTTGTTTGTTTTCCGGTTGTTCTTTTGTTCAAGAGGATTTACTTTTAACAACAACATCTCCGAATAATGCATATACAGTTGAGGCATACAAAACTAATGGTGGAGCTACTGTAGATTACTCCATAAAAGTTTATCTTATTAACAATAATAACAAATTATTAATTTACGATAAATATCATGATTATGATGCAGATATAAAATGGATTAATAATGATATAATCTCAATTAATGGAATTACTCTTGATTTATCCAAGGGCGAAACGTATGATTGGCGAAAAGATGAGAGTTAAAAAACAGCGGGCGCAAAAATGCACTCGCTGTTTTAATGTGGAAAATTATTATTATTTTACGCCGTTTGCTCCTGATTTTCTTCCTTTGCCTTTTTGAAATCGGCGTCTTTCTGCTTTTTCTTCTTGATTACTTTAAGACGGCTGAATTCCTCTCTGTCTTTTTCATCAAGTGCGTCGGAAATAAACTTTACCGTTTCTTCAAACTTCGGAATCATAATATTTTTCAGAGCGTTTGCACGCTTCTGCGTTTTCTTGATAGAATCGGCAAGTCTGTAAACACTGTTTTCAATTTCGGCAAGCTCTACGGTCAGGTACTTAACCTCCGAAAACTTGTTGTAAACCTTGTCAATTGCGGAGTTTGTAGTCCTCAGTCCGTAGTGAAGAAAGTCGTGCTGCTGGCGCTCGCCGATTGTAAGAATCGGAATTTCAACGCCCATTACGCTGCGTGAATCAAGTTTTAAGCTGTCCTCATAGGGGATAGAGTTTGAAATATCCTCGCAAAAGCCGTTTGTAACGTTGGCTGTCTGCAACGCAATGTATGCTTCCTCGTAAGCGCTGTCAATCTTCTGCTGAATAGCGTTTGCGTGGTCAATCAGAGTCATCATTTCTCGAATGAGAATATTGCGCTTTCTGTCGAGCAGTTCATATCCGACCTTTGCAAGAGCAAGCGACTTTTTGGTGTTCATCAGATTACCCTTGGTGGGTACTGCCTGTACTGCCATACACCTGAACTCCTTTCCTTACGGCTCAGCCTTTGTAGTACTTGTCAAGTATAGCGTCGTCAACACGGTCAAGCTCTGCTCTCGGAAGTGTTGAAAGCAATTCCCAGCCGAGGTCAAGGCTCTGTTCAATGCTTCTGTTCTCGTTGAAGCCCTGATTTACAAACTTTGCCTCGAACAGCTTACCAAACTCAATGTACTTCTTGTCGGTGGGGGAAAGCTCCTCCTCACCGATAACGGAAGCAAGCGACCTTGCGTCAATAACCTTTGCATAGGAGGCAAAAAGCTGATTTGCAAGCGACTGATGGTCGCCTCTTGTGTAGCCCTCGCCGATACCGTCCTTCATAAGACGTGAAAGCGACGGAAGAACGCTGACAGGCGGATAAAGTCCCTGTCCCTGAAGCGAACGGTCAAGAACTATCTGACCCTCTGTGATGTATCCCGTAAGGTCGGGGATAGGATGAGTAATATCATCGTTGGGCATTGTAAGAATCGGAATCTGCGTAACCGAGCCGGGATGTCCCTTAATCATACCTGCACGCTCGTAAAGAGAAGCAAGGTCGGAATAAAGGTAGCCGGGATAGCCCTTACGTCCGGGGATTTCACCCTTTGACGAGGAGAACTCACGCAGAGCCTCGGCGTAGGATGTCATATCGGTCATAATTACAAGAATATGCATATCAAGCTCAAAAGCAAGGTATTCTGCAATTGTAAGCGCACATCTCGGGGTAAGCGTTCTTTCGATAATCGGGTCGTTTGAAAGGTTTAAGAGCATTACAACTCTCGAAAGAACTCCGCTTTCCTCAAAGCTTCTTCTGAAGTATTCGGCAACGTCCTTTTGAACGCCCATTGCGGCAAAAACAACGCCGAAATTTGTGCTGTCTGCACCGCTGATTTTAGCCTGACGAACAATCTGTACGGCTAAATCATTGTGCGACATACCCGTTCCGGAAAAAATCGGGAGCTTCTGACCTCTGATAAGCGTCATAAGCGTGTCGATTGTCGAGATACCGGTGTTAATGTAGTTTTTCGGATATACACGTGAAACAGGATTAATCGGAGTACCGTTGATGTTTTCACGCTTTACGGGGAAAATATCGCCAAGTCCGTCAATCGGTCGGCCTGCGCCGTCAAGCACTCGTCCGATAATTTCAGGCGAAAGCGGCATTTCCATAGGATGTCCAGTAAGAGTAGTTCTTGTGTTCTTAAGGCTGATTCTTCTTGTGCCCTCAAAAACCTGAATAACAATTCTTTCGCCCTCAATCTGAACCACACGTCCCTGACGGGTTGTGCCGTTTTCAAGGCGGATATCTACAATTTCTTCGTTGGAAACGCCCTTAACGCCGTCCATTACGATAAGCGAGCCGTTAATTTCCTTTACGCCTACATAATTTATAATCATTGTGCGTTTCCTCCTTATCTGAGTAATGAAGCAAGCTTTTCGTCGATTTCTTTGATGTAGTCGTCGAACATTTCGGGCTTGCTGTTGGGAATGTCATACTTCATCTTTGTCAGCTTGTCAAAGAGTCCGAGATTTAATACCTTTGAAAGCGGAATTTCCTTTGCAACGATTTCCTTTGCTTTTTTGTAAAGGTGAAGTATTGTTTTCATCATAAGCTTCTGCTTTTCAAGGGGAACGAACGTATCGTCTGCGTGGAAAGCGTTCTGCTGTAAAAATCCTACTCTGATAACTCTTGCAGTTTCAATTACAAGCTTCTGGTCATCGGGAAGAACGTCCGAGCCGATAAGCTTTACAATTTCCATAAGCGAGCTTTCTTCCTGCAAAAGTGCGCTTATTCTGTTGCGGTATTCAACAAAGTCGTCACCGAGGTTTTCTTTAAACCATGGGTCAAGGTCGTTGAAGTATTCGCTGTAGCTCTGCATCCAGTTGATTGCAGGGTAGTGTCTTGAATAAGCAAGCGACTTGTCAAGCGCCCAGAAACAGCGTGTGAAACGCTTTGTGTTCTGCGTAACAGGCTCAGAGAAGTCGGAGCCCTGCGGAGAAACTGCACCGATAAGCGTTACCGAGCCTTCACCGCCGCTTAATACGTCTGCACGTCCTCCTCTTTCGTAGAACTCGGCAAGACGTGAGGGAAGATAAGCAGGGAATCCTTCCTCGGCAGGCATTTCTTCAAGTCTGCCCGAGATTTCACGCAGAGCCTCTGCCCAACGAGAGGTTGAGTCAGCCATCATAGCAACGTGGTAGCCCATATCTCTGTAGTATTCGCCGAGCGTGATACCTGTGTAAATTGAAGCCTCACGAGCCGCAACAGGCATATTCGAGGTGTTTGCGATAAGTACCGTTCTGTCGGTCATAGGACGCTGTGACTTCGGGTCGATAAGCTCCGAGAATTCTTCAAGTACCTGACTCATCTCGTTGCCACGCTCACCGCAGCCGACGTAAATAATAATATCAGCGTCGCACCACTTTGCAAGCTGGTGCTGCGTCATAGTTTTGCCTGTTCCGAATCCGCCGGGGATTGCGGCTGTACCGCCCTTTGCAATAGGGAAGAGCGTGTCGATTACACGCTGACCTGTGATAAGCGGAACGGAAGAAGTAAGGCGGTTCTTAACAGGACGTGAAGTTCTGATAGGCCACTTCTGGCAGAGGGTGAGGTTGTGCTCTGCGCCCTCGTCGTCCTTGATTACAACTACCGTATCAAAAAGCTTGTAGTCACCGTCGGGCATAACCTTTGTTACAACGCCCGAAAGTTCAGGGTGTACCATAAGTCTGTGCTCGATAATCGGAGTTTCGGGGAGGGTTGCGTAAATCTGACCGCCCTCAAGCCTGTCGCCGACCTTTACCTTCATTGTGACGTTCCACAGCTTGTTTTCGTCAAGCGACGATACGGAAGCACCACGATTGATAAATGCTCCCGACTGCTCCTCAATAGCCTTTAAGGGACGTTCAATTCCGTCAAAAATATTATCAATAATACCCGGTCCAAGAAGCACGTTCATCGGTGCTCCAGTTCCTCTTACGGGGTCGCCGGGCTTAAGACCTGTTGTTTCCTCATAAACCTGAATGGTAGTAAAATCATCGGTGATACCGATAACCTCGCCGACGAGATTCTGCTCTCCGACGTGTACCATTTCCATCATCTCAAAGCAGTCGGCTTGCTTTACGGTAACAACAGGACCGTTAATTCCGTATATAACATTGTTGTTTTCCATTTATATTACCATCTCTTTCGGTTGAAATTAACAGTTAAAATAGTGTGAAAATCAAAGCACGCTGAGTCCTGAATTTTCGATAAACCATTCTCTCTGTGCATAGAGCTTGCTGTCAAGCGTTTCGTCAGCTACAATGCTTAGTGCTTTGCAGTAACCCTTTATACCGCCGATTTTAATTGTCTTATCGGTGCAAACCTCTGTTTCACCGCTGAAAAGTGCTTTGAGCTTGTCAGCAAAGCCCATATCCTTTTCATTTAAGTAAAGAGTACAGCTTTCGCTGCCGAAAAGAGCGGCAACATTTTTTGCACTTTCCATAAGCTTTTCGGAATACTCGGCTGTTTTTGTGTATAGGGTAAGCTTTTCTTCCGCTTTTTTAAACACGCTGTCGGTCATTTCGGCTCTTTCAAGAAAGAGCTTCTTCTGACCGTCCTGTGTAAGCTTTGCAAGTCTTGAGGTTTCCTCGTTGCGCTTGGCTTCAAGCCTATCTTTGATAAGCTTTTCGCTGTCGTACTTTGCCTTTTTCTCGGCTTCTTTGATTTTTTCCTCTTTTAACTGCTCAACCTCGGTACGCATGGCGTTTCTCTGCTCGTCAGCGTACTTTTTTATGGCTTTAAGAAAGTTATCCGTTTTTGCGGTTTTATTCATATATATAACCTCTTTAGCAAATCAATTAGCAATAATCAGAGCTTAACTCCGATAGCGTCCTGAACGTATTTTGTAATACTGTCCTTTGTTCTTCCGTTGCCGTGACGGTCGGGAATTTCAACAATAAGCGGCTGCTTTCGGTTCAGCTTAAGCTCATATACAAGGTCGGGACAGAGAGCAACAAGGTGCTCCGTCATTAAAATAACGGCAATGTCCTCTCTGTTCATTGCGTTTGTAAGCTCACGGCGAACGTCATCCTCTTCGTGAACGACAACGCCCTCAATGCCTGCAAAACGCATACCCATTTTTGTATCGACATTATCACTTATAAGAAAAAATTTCATAGTATCAAATCCTTTACAGGTCGGATTTATCAGCCGACTGAGGAGATAATCATAATTGAAATGAGCATACCGTAAAGTGCGATACCTTCACCGAGAGCAACGAAGATGATAGCCTTACCGAATGCCTTGGGGTCCTCACTTGTTGCGCCGATTGCGGCAGGAGCTGCGTTACCAACGGCAATACCGCCGCCGATGCAGGAAAGACCGGTTGCAACTGCTGCGCCGATGTAAGCCATACCGCTTGCAGCAGCCGAAGCTGAAGCAGCGTCCTCTGTAGCTGCGCCTGCAGCTAACGGACAAACAAAGCAGATTGCAAATACTGCTGCAAAGGAAGCAAGCTGCATCAAAACAGTTTTCTTTCTGCTTTTACCTTTTTCAAAAGCCTTAACGGCAATAATTACCGAAGCAATAAGAAATACAACGGGAAGTGCAAGCATTAATAAATTGAAAAGTAACATAGTAAATTCCTCCAAAAAATTATTCTGTTATTAATTTAACAGGCTCATAAGGTCTGCCTTCGCCCGAGTAGAAACGGCTGAACATTTCGTAATATTCAAGACGAAGCACCTGAATTGCAACAAGCAAAGCCTCAAGAACCATAACAAGTGCGTTTCCGAAAACGACAATCGGCCAGTAGCCGACACCGCCGACGGTTTCTGCAAGCACAAACACAACCATCATCATACCTGCGTGAACAAGAACGAATGCGCCCACACGCAAAAAGCTCATTGTGTTTGTGACGTAGCTTAAAATAACCTCAATGGACTCAAAAAGATTTTCAACGATGTATCCGCCCCAGCTTTCGGGTTTCCAGTCCTGCTCGCCGTTTACGAGATTTGTAAGCGGTTCACCGAAGAATATAAGGATAAACGGAAGTACAATCAGACACAGCACATAGGGTAGAGTGAGAATGTTAAGCCCGAGGAACAGCTGTCCCACAAGTCCGAATACAACCGATCCGTAGAAAACGATTCCTGCAACTCCGCTTGTACTGAACAGCGCTCGTCCGTAATTTTTCTGTCTGACTGAGGTGTAAACATTAAGAATCATTGCAATTATCAGGAGCAGAACGCCTATGCCGATAGCCGACATAATGATTGTGTTGGTGTTCTGCGACGCCATAACCTCAAACGGCTTTTCTTCAAGTCCGAAAAGCGACTTGTACATCGGGTCGAGCAGATGCTCAAAGCCGAAAACGCTTCCGAAGAAAGTACCGAACACAGCTGATGAGATTCCGCAGGGGAAAAGGATTTTGCCGATTTTCATTTTCTTCAGTTTCCACATCAGAAGTCCTGCAATTGAAAGGCAGATTCCCTGTCCTAAATCGGCAAACATAATTCCGAAAATTATGATATAGGTTATTGCAATAAACAGCGACGGGTCAATTTCGTTGTATTTCGGAACGCCGTACATTTCGGTGTAGAACTCAAACGGCTTTGCAAGGAAGCAGTTTTTAAGTTTTACGGGCGGAGATTTTTCAATTTCCTTTTTAGCGTCCGATAGCTCAACGCTTACGCTGCTGATTTTTCTCAGCCTGCGCTTAAGTGGCTTTGCAAATTCCGTAGGAACCCAGCCGACTATGATAAAGCTTCTATTGTATTGCAGTGCTTTTGTGCGGATTTTTGCGTAAAGATAAAGCTCCTCAAGTTTTGAAAGATACCTTGTTATACGTTCGGCATGCATATCAAGATAGCTGTCAAGCCTTTTTTGTGCTTCTGCAAGCTTTGCCTCAAGCTTAGGGACAAGCACCTCAAGCTTCTGAAGATGAACTCTCGGAGTGTCGTTAACGCCTAAAACATCGCATTTTTCAAAGTACAGTCCCGAAAAGATCCTGTCGATTTCATCGCAATTGTTAATCGGAGCAAAATAAACGCCCCAGTAATGCGATTTATCTTCACTGCATATTGTGAAGTCAACATAGGGATTGTCCTTGTAAGCAGAAAGCTTTTCGTAGCTTTCCTTAGGAAGTCTGCCGAAACGTGTTTTAAGGTACTTAAGCGTCAGAAGCTTTTCGGTTTCAACACCGAGTCCGACAAAATGCTTAGTGTCGTTAAGGCTTTCCTTTGCTTCAATGAGCTGTTCAGCTATAAACTCCCTGTCGTCTACGAGAGTGTCAATTTCTTTTGCAGTGTTATTTGCAAAAATCTCCATTTCGTCAAAGCTCGGAGTAAAGTCGCTTACGTCAATCAGCGGGAAATTACGCTTTGTAAGTCCTATCGAAGCTTTAAGATTTGTGAGGGGTTCAGCGTAGATGTTTTTTGTTTGCAGGTGTGTAAAATTCTTTGTGTCACTGTAAAAAGCAGGAACATCGTCAGGATGAAACACACCCGATTCACCAAGAACCGAAATAACGTCGTCAATATCGTCAACAATGCCGATGACGTTTACGGCCTGCATGGTTGATACAGCCAAGTTAAAATCACCTCTTTATAAGAGTCAAGCTTAATCAGTAGATAAGCAATGACTGTATTAATTTAGTATCAAGTTTATATCTTACTCCCTCAATCAGGCTGACAACGTTCATCAGCTCGATTTCGGAAATAAACATATATGAAAGCATAACTACAGACGGGTTGTTGGAAAAATGCATATTCTTTCTTGCCAGTCTGTACTTAACTCTCGGGCTGATGTCGCTTGCATAAACGTAGCCGATTTTGTCAATCAGCTTGCCGTTATGTGTAGACTGCATAATTGAAAAGACCTCAGCCGAGGACTCCGCTCTGCACATCATATCAATCGCCTTAGGACTTATGTCGCAGTAATTGAGAAGAAGATTTGATTTGATAGCGTCAGGGGAGAGATTGTAATATTTTTTAAGTCTTAAAATCCTTGAAAAGATATTATAATCATTTATGGTAAGGAAAAACGAGGATAGTTCCTGCCTTTCTTTTCCTTTTGTGTTTTTCTTGATTGTTTTAAGCAGATTTGCAAAGACAAAATCATAAAGCTTGTTTTCAATCTCGGAAATATGAAGCCGTCCTTTTTCGTCAGGTGCACAGCTTTTTAGAATTTCATAATACGGAGAGTCTGAAAGTACCTTTAAAAACTGTTCATAATTCTTTGCATTTGCAAGCTTGTCAATATCAATTTCCGTGTGCTTAGAAAAGTATGCGGGGAACTGATAGATAAATTTTTCGGTTGAATTTGAGTTGAGTAAAATAAGAAATCTTACAATCTGCTCAACCTCAATCGTTTCGATAACATAATCGGAAAATCCCGAGCTTACGCTTGAATCGTACCTGCAAAGCGAATCAAATTCGTAGAAAAGATTCTGCCTGAGCATTGCTTCAAGCCGACCTCTGTGGACATCTCTTTCGTTAATGTCACGAAGCGCTGCCGAATAGTGTGTATATGATTTTAAATATGACATAACCTCTGCAACGCTCTGGCAGGCAAGCAAACTGGTGTAGTCCTTTTCGGTAAGTCGTTTACCGAATTTTGCCCTTGATTTTGTCAGAACGGCGAAAGAAGTGTTTGACATAATCTGCACACACCTCCCGATAAAAATTGTTTTGATTATTCAACTAATACCTAATAAAAAGCAGACAATCTTTGCGGTCTAATTTCCGCAATACTGCGTTGTCGTCCTTGCAAGGCGTCATCCTTGTCTTGCGAAAATTATCCTCGCAAATATAAATCTACTTTCTATCAGGAATT
>JBJFHX010000007.1:0-6608 GCA_051893995.1 Ruminococcus sp. | reverse complement strand
GCCGTGTCCACACAAAAATTGCATTGCAATTTTTGTGAATGGGACGTCTGGGAAGCCGTCCCCTACGGAAAGTTTTTTCCTCTATAACTAAGGTTTAATAGTTAAAGTTTGATTGCCACTGCGGACACGGCACGCCGTGTCCCTACGATTGTAAAACAAACGTTTCCTGTATCGCCGTAGGGGACGGGTTCCTACACGTCCCTAAACGTCACCTATATATCAATTTAAAATTCGGGCAACCGTTTTTTTAAAACAAACCGACTTTTCCACTCGATTTGCCCACAGGGGCACCCTGCCGGCTTACCAGATTCCGAGGACGTGCTGCATTAAAATGCTTACGCCCGTAATTGCAACCCAGCAGGTGAATCCCAGCAGAATCGGTTTGCCGCCTGTTTTTACAAGCTTTACAATGTTTGTGTTAAGTCCGATTGCCGCCATAGCCATTACAATGAAGAATTTGCTGAGCTGTTTCAAAAATCCGAAAATGTTGTTTGCAATGTCAAGTGCCTGTCCTGTCAATACAGAGGTTGCAATTGTCGTGATTACCGATGCAAGCACAAAGTAAAGAATGAACATCGGGAAAATCTTTTTCAGGCTTACCTTTGTTTTTGAGCCTGTGTTTCCGTTTTTCTCTTTTCTCATTCGTACAAATGCAAGCACAAGTGTAATCGGGATAATTGCAAGCGTTCTTGTAAGCTTTACAATTGTTGCAGAGTCAAGCACCATTGAGCCTGTGCCGTGCATTGAATCCCACGTTGAAGCGGCGGCAGTTACCGACGAGGTGTCGTTTACGGCTGTTCCTGCAAAGAGTGCAAAGCCCTCGTTGCTCATTCCGAGAAAACCGCCGAGCGTCGGGAAAATCAGAGCCGCAATTACGTTGAAAAGGAAAATTACCGAAATCGACTGAGCAATTTCCTCATCGTCAGCATCAATTACGGGGGCAGTTGCGGCAATTGCCGAGCCGCCGCAGATGCTTGAGCCGACTCCGATAAGCGTTGCCGTTTTTGACGGTACTTTCAAGAGCTTGTACATTACGAATGCAACGATAAGTGAAGTCGCAATTGTTGAAAGAATTATCGGCAAAGAGGTAAGACCAACCTTACCGATTGTCGCAAGGTTAAGACCAAAGCCGAGCAGGATTACTGCGTATTGAAGAATCTTTTTTGAGGTAAATGCAATTCCGCTTGTGAATGGATCTTTATTTTTAATGATAAGCGAAAGAATCATTCCGACGATAATTGCAATTACAGGTGCGCCGATAACCTCCAGCGCAGGAACAAACATTACAAGAAACCAAGCAGGAACTGCAATTGCAAGGCAAAGCAGTATGCCCAAAACATATTTTTTCATAGATAACCTCCGGTTTTTTAATTTACAATTAACAAAGAACAATTAACAATTTATTGTTAAGAAACAAGTTGTTTCCCGATTTTATTAAATTGTTAATTTTTAATTGTAAATTGTTAATTGTTAAAAGTCCCAGTCAGGGATAAAGTCGGTGCTTGCAGAAGTCAGATCCTGCGTAAATCCGTCAAGTCCGAGAGAATAGAGTGCTGATTTTACCTTGTCGTACTCACGGCGTGTAATAGTACGGTTGATTTTCGGAAAATCGTTAGCCTTGTTAACGGGCACATACTGGCACATAAGGCTTACAAGCACCTGCCTGTCGTAGCTCCGCTTTATAATGTCGAGCACGCCAAGGCTGTTTTTTGTGTGAGATGGAAGAATCAGGTGTCGCACAATTACGCCCTTTTTCATCATACCGTCAGAGTCAAATACCGGCGTTCCGACCTGAAAAATCATCTCCTTAATTGCGGCTGAGGCGGTGTTTACGTAGTTCGGCGCAGAGGAGTATTTAATTGCGAGAGCGTCGTCTGAATATTTGAAGTCGGGCAGGTAGATGTCGACAAGACCGTCGAGAATTGAAAGTGTTTTCGGACTTGTGTAACCGCTGCAATTGTACACAATCGGTACTGACGGCTTGTAAATGTCAAGGCTTTCTGCAACCGCAGTCACGTAGTGGTCGGCAGTAACAAGGTTAATGTTGTGCACACCTGAGCTTTCAAGCCGCTTGTAGCAGTCTGCAAGCTCATTGGGCGTGACGGCTCTGCCCTTGTGTCCGTCGGAAATTTCGTAGTTCTGACAGAAAACGCATTTTAAGGTACAGCCCGAAAAAAACACAGTGCCGCTGCCCTTTGTTCCGCTGATGCAGGGCTCTTCACCAAAATGCGGTGCAACTCTTGCAATAACAGGCAGAGTGCCTGCACCGCAAAATCCGTTGCCCTGATGCTCGGTGCGGCAGGCGTTGCACTTTCTCGGACAGAGATTGCAAATCATAAAAAAATCACCCCGACTATTGTAGCACAAATGCTGAATAAAGTCGAGGACAAAATTTTATAGTATTATACGCAGAAATCGGTGAGATAATCTTCTACAATATCATCAATATGACACAATTCTATTTCAAGCTCGTTGCACATATTTACGAGCAAAATAATATCATTATAGCTTTTTGTAATTCTGTCAATTGATTTAACGAGCTTCCCTCGTGAGAAAATATCAATACCATACTCATTTTCAGAGCAATATTTTACGCAATTAAATTTATATTCTATCATTATATCCCGTACTTTCGCCTGATGTTAATTTCGTTCACTAAAAATCATACCATTCTAATAGGAAAATGTCAAGATATTTACAGAAAACAACATAATATTATTGAAATATCGTAAGTATAAACATTTTTTATTCATTTGCTGATGATTTTTTGCACTAATATTACATTGCTTTTTTGCCGAAAAAATACTGTAACAATAATTTTAAATTATTTTATTGAAATATAAAGGAAAATATTGTATAATTTTATATGCGAATATATTATTACTTGCGGATTTTATATCGCATATTGCTTTTACGTTGAGAGCAAAACAAAATACTCACAAACTTTTTTGAAATTCGTGTCTGTTCAGGAAACGGGAGTGTAGAAAATCAGGAGTTTTTAATGATTTATGTTGAAAACCTAAGAAAGGAATTTAAAAAAACAATCAAGGAACCCGGCTTAAAGGGCAGTTTGAAGTCTTTTGTTAAGCCGAAAAAGGAAATTGTCGCTGCGGTTAAGGACATTTCCTTTGATGTAAACGAGGGTGAAATACTCGGTTTTATCGGTCCCAACGGTGCAGGCAAGTCTACCGTAATCAAGATGCTTACGGGCATTCTTTCGCCAACGTCGGGAAAATGCACAATCAACGGAAAAGACCCTCAGAAGGACAGAAAAACATATGTAAAGGAAATCGGCGTTGTTTTCGGTCAGCGCACTCAGCTATGGTGGGATTTGCCGCTTACCGAAACGTACACGGTGCTCAAGGAGATTTACGAGGTTGACGACAGCCGCTTTAAAAAACGTATGAGCTTTTTGAACGAGGTGCTTGAGCTTGACAGCTTTATTAACAGTCCTGTTCGTACTCTCTCGCTCGGTCAGCGAATGAGAGCCGATATTGCGGCGTCGCTTCTCCATAGTCCGAAGGTGCTGTTCCTTGACGAGCCGACAATCGGACTCGACGTTGTCGTAAAGGACAACATACGCAAGGCAATTGCGAAAATCAACGAGGAGGAGCACACAACCGTTGTGCTTACAACTCACGATTTGGAGGACATTGAGCTTTTGTCAAAGAGAATTGTTATGATTGACAAGGGCAGTAAGGTGTTTGACGGAAAAATCACCGACTTAAAGGAAAAGTACGGTCAGATGAGGGAGCTTGCGTTTGTAAGTCCCGATGAAAATGCGCTTAAAGTCCTCGGCTACGCAGAAAAATTCGGACTTAATGCTGACGATTTGATTCAGGAGCAGGACGGTACAAGCTGTAAAATCCGCTTTAACAGCGCAATTGTGCCTGTCAGCGATATGCTTTCCTACACGCTTTCTAAAATCAACGTCAAGGATATTAACGTAAAAGACGCTGACATTGAAGAGATTATCCGACGCCTTTACAAGGAAGGGGTTGAGTGATTTGCGCAGAAAGCTGAGAATCTATACCCCTTTTATCAACGCAGGAATGCAGGAAATGTCCACCTACAGGGCAAACTGGCTTTTCTATATCCTCGGCGACGTGCTTGCCTGTTTTGTGTCGTTCTTTGTGTGGGAGGCTGTTTTCATCTCAAACGGCGGCGAGTCGTTTATGGGCTTTGATAAGAGCGATATGGTTGTGTACATCTTTATGTCGTTTCTGACAGGTCAGGTGATAAGCAGCGGCGGCACCTACAACATAGGCGAGGAGGTCAAGGACGGCTCAATCGCAATGAGAATGATTAAGCCGATAAGCTACAACGCAACCTTTCTTTTTCAGGAAATCGGCAACAAGCTAATGGAAATCGGCGTTATTTTTATTCCGCTTGTTGCAGGCGTTGAAATCTACCGCTTTGCCGTTACGGGAAGTTTAAAATTTGATATTTTAAAGTTTTTAGTCTATCTTGTGTGCTGCGTGTTTGCGTATGCAATCAACTTTTTCTTCAATATATGCTACGGATTTACGGCATTTGTGTTCAAGAATCTCTGGGGCTCAAATATGCTGAAAAATACGGTAGTCAGCTTTTTGTCAGGCGCAATAATTCCGCTTGCGTTTCTGCCCGAGGTGCTCAAAAACGTGCTTATCTGCCTGCCGTTTTCGTCGCTTACATACACGCCCGTAATGATTTATATGGGAATGTACACGGGTTATGAGCTGTTGTTCTTCGCAGGAGTTCAGATTTTCTGGGCGGTCGTGTTCTGGCTGCTTTCAAAGGTAATCTGGAAGTGCGTAATCAACCGACTTTCAATTCAGGGAGGTTGATTGTATGTTCAGAGAGATTAAAAGAGCCTTGAAAATGCATAAGATTTTTATTGTTCAGGAGCTTAAAAGATTCACCGAATACAAGGGCGACTTCCTCACAGGTGCAATCGGCTTGCTGCTTGCACAGCTTTGCAACATAGTTTTTATCTCGGTAATCTTCGGTCAGATTCCCGAGCTTATGGGCTGGAAATACAACGAGGTAATGTTTATTTACGGCTTTTCGCTTATTCCCAAGGCACTTGACCATCTGTTCTTTGACAACCTCTGGTCTGTCGGCTATTTTATCGTGCGCAAGGGCGACTTTGACAAGTACCTTACACGTCCGATAAATCCGCTTTTCCACGTTATGGCTGAGAAGTTTCAGGTTGACGCATTCGGCGAAATGGTAATCGGAATCATTCTTCTGTCCTGTTCTCTGCCGTCAATCGAGGTTGAATGGGGAATAGGCAAGGTACTGCTTGTAATTGTCGCAATCATCTTTGCGTCGTTCATCTATACGGGCATAAAAATAGGAACGTCTGCTATTGCGTTCTGGACAAAGCGCAGCGGAAACATAACCTTTATGTTCTATATGGTAAACGATTTTGTAAAGTACCCGATTGACATTTACAACAACGTTGTCCGTTCGGTGCTTACGTATATCATTCCGTTTGCGTTTACGGCATATTTTCCTGCCCTTTACTTCCTTACGGGAGAAAACCCTCTTTTCAACATAGGAATGACAATTGTCGTTGCGCTGATTGTAATGACAATCGGGGTGCTTATCTGGAACAGGGGAATCAAAGCGTACGAATCTGCAGGAAGCTGATGTAATATGATAGACTTTATTTCTGACAATTTCATACTTTGTATTGCCGTCGTTTATGTGATATTGGGAATGATAATGAGCATTAAGCTGAAAAATTCCGATATGAAAATTGTTGACAAATACGGCAAAACCTTTGCGGAAATTCCGTTTCGCATAAGGCACAGAATTCTGCTCAACGGAAAATGGGCGAAAATTCAGTACACAGTAACGGTTGTGCTGATTTATGCAGTAATGCTTGTAAGGCTCAATAAAATTTTTTCGCTGCTTTTGGCGGTGCTTATTGCGCTTCCTGTTTCATTGCTGCTTGCGTTTGTTTTCTTTGACGGAATACTTTTTGTGTCGGCATTTGTGCGAAAACTGATTTCCGTAAACAGTGCGTCGCTAAATGTAATGTTTTCGTCAATAATCTTTATTTTAGCGGCGCTTTGCCTATATTTTATGACAAGGGAAGGCTTGAATTTCTATCAGTTTCTGTTGTCGCAGATTTGTCTTGGCTGTTGCTATATAATGATGCTGTTTGTACTGATTCTTGTGCTTAAAGAGGCTAACAGCGGTGACAGCCTGCTCACTTTCAGAAACATCTGGAAGTCGGCATTCCTGACGATAATGCTGTTTATCATTGTGCTTTCGCTTATGTCATACTGTTGTCTTGTGCATAACGCAAATGCTTTCGGCGGCGTAAAATACGGACTTGCCGATATTTTTTACTATACGGTCATTACCTTTGCGACGGTGGGCTACGGTGATATTGTTCCTGTTTCATTGTCGGCAAAGGCGGTGTCTGTTCTTACGGTTATTACAAGTATATTGTGCATAACGGTTCTGCTCAGCGAAATTGCAGGACTGAAAAAGAAACCGGATGATAAACTATAATTTAGCGGCGAGCCGCCGCAGGCAATTCGAGTGGAAAAGTCGGTTGTTTTGGTAAAAACGGATGCCCGAATTATAGATTGATATATCGGTAACGTTTCGGG
>JBJFHX010000006.1:0-6638 GCA_051893995.1 Ruminococcus sp. | reverse complement strand
ATTGTTTCACAATTTATACATAGGGACGTCAGGGATGCCGTCCCCTACGGCTATAGAGGAAACGTTTGTATTACAGTCGTAGGGACACGGCGTGCCGTGTCCGTGTTGACTATCAAACGCATCCGATTATATCAAAATTATTTTGACTAACAAACCTTTCCGTAGGGGACGGGTTCCCACACGTCCCGAAACGTTACCGATATATCAATCAATCCAAGGAAAGCAAACTTATCCAATCAACACACACTATTACAAATTCGGAGCGTAGCGACCATTAACTCCACTCTCCACACTCCACTCTCCACACTCCACTCTCCACACTCCACTCTAAAAAACGTTACCTATATATCAATCTATAATTCGGGCATCCGTTTTCACCTAAATAACCGACTTTTCCACTCGAATTGCCTGCGGCGGCTCGCCGCTAAATTATGGTTTATATCATTAATTAAGCGTGAATTTAGGGCTGAGTAAAAGGGATAATCAGAAAAGTTGATTAATGAAAAATGGACTGTCAGTTTGGCAGTCCATTTGTTGTATGAATTATTTTTTGCGTTTCAGCGTGCGAAGATATGCTTTTGTCTGTTCGTCAATTCTTCGGCTTTCAATGCATTTCTGAATCGCCTTGTTAAAGGTTTCATTATCAAGCGAATTGTTGTGCAGGTACTCCATTGTTTTGTCCCTGCACTTTGCAACGGCTGTCGCAACAAGCCACGCCTTAGCCATACTTACATAGTAGTATGTACTCTTTACGCTGTCACACCGCTTTAAAACCTCATCAATATACTCGTTCTCAAGGTAGTAGTCGAGCATAACAACAAGTGCAATGCGGATTTTCCAGTCGTTTTTGCTGTCGAGATATGTTTGAATGTAGCTGAAAAATTCGCTTTTATACTTTTTAACTTCCTTAAGTCCTGCGCAAAAGCAGTCGCAGATTGCCCAGTTGTCAACCTCGTCTGAAAAATTGTCAACCAAAGCGGTAAAGTCTGCAAAATCGTTTGTCTTTATAAGTCCCGTAACAATTCCCCGAACCATATGCTCCTCGTAATGCCCAGACTTTGAAACGTCTAAAAAACTCCTTGCGTTGCCCTTTGAAATTTCCCTGCCGATTTCACGCAGACGGGGCATTCTTATTCCGAGAATGTCGCTTTTTTCGGCATTCGGAACGAGCGAGGAATGAAAATTGCGGTACTTTTCGTCAGCCAGAGTTTTCAGAAATCCGACAAATTCAAGGTAGTCGGACTGAGTCCATTCGTTAAGTATCAAGTCCATAAATCAATCTCCGTGATAATTAACAATTTACAATTAAAAATTAACAATTGAGGTGGCGGCTTTCAGCCGCATTAATGAAAAGTAAAAATTGTTAATTGTACATTGTTAATTGTAAATTTTTTTGTCGTATTCCTCGCAGGGTGTGTTCAAATCAAGATAGGCAATATCGTGGTGAGGCACCTGCTTTTCCTTGGGCGGAAGCTCCATATAGTTGCCGAAAACCATAGTCAGGTACTCGTCATAGCCCGACATACACGGCATTTTAAGTCCCTCAAAGGTCACGTAGTCAACGCCCTCGTAAATGTGCTTTGGATATTCCTTTTTCATCCAGTACGGTCCTGCGCAAAGCTCGGTTACGCACTTGTTTTCTTCAAGCTTGTACTTCGTCATATGCCTTTCGGCACAACGCCAGATTTTATTGCGGAGCTTTTTGCCCCTGAAAATTGAGAGCAGAAATTTACTGCCCACACCCATAATTCCGCCGTGATTTTCGGGTACAATCTGCGCTAAAAACAGCGAGTAAATCATCGTCCATATGTACTGCATTTTGCGTGCAAAACGGCTGTCGGGGCAGACGTCAAGCGGAAAAACATCGAGCACCAGACCGTGCGGAATGTCAACCTCGGTCTGATTTGCCTTTACCATTGTGTAGTTGGTGTCGGTAATCGTTATGAAAATGTTGCCCGTGAACATTTCGTCGTCGGTTTTAAGCAGTCTGAATCTGCCGTCGGCTTTCTGTTCTCTCCAGAGTTTGTGCAGCTTTTCGTAGTCGGGACGGGGCATAATCACGTCGATATCGTCGTCCCACGGCACAAAGCCTCCGTTGCGCAGTGCGCCGATAAGACAGCCCCCGATAAGATAAAAACGGAGGTTGTTTTTGTCGCAGAAATTTTTAAAATATACGAGCGTGTCAAGCTGTTTGAGCTGTAATTCACGCAGAAGCTGAGGAGTCATTTTCACCAGTTCGGACAATTAAATCACCAAGCCTTTTTTGTTAGTTTGGAGTGTGGAGTTTCGGTCGGTCGAGTGCCTCGACACGCAAATTTTATTATTGTAGCGGCGAACTGTGTTCGCCATATTTCATAAATTGCATTGCAATTTATGAAACGGGACGTCAGGGATGCCGTCCCCTACGACTATACAGGAAACGTTTGTATTTAATTTCGTAGGGGACGGGTTCCCACACGTCCCGAATTCCGAATTATTTTTTAATTGTGTTTTTCGCAATCTTACGCTTTACCTTTTCAATGTGTTCCTTTGCGTGGCTGTTTTTGATTTTTTTCTGCCAGGACGGAATCTGAATCAGTCCGACAATCGTGCCCACTCCGTAGGAAACGTGCAGAATCGGGAAAATAAACGGCAGGAAAACAAACTGCGGCTGAAGATTTTTCATAGTAAAACAGCCTACTGCGTTTACAATGTCGAACATTCCGTAAACAAGCAGAAGCGTGTAAAGCAGAAACGGAAAGCCGAGTGCCGCAATAATTGAGCAGAGTATAATCATCATAACAAACGCAAACGGTGCAAAGTGGAAGTACGAAAGACAGCCCGGACACTCGGAAAGCGTAAGTCCTATCCACCTGCCGTTTGAGTACTTCTGCCGTATCATATCCTTTAAATTGTTTCGTGAGTGCTGATAAGAAATTATGTCGGGACAGCAGCAGAGCTTGTAGCCTGCCTTGCGTATTCTGTAGTGAAATTCATTGTCCTCGGTACGTCCGAGGTTTTCGTTAAAGCCGCCCACCTTCTGAATAACCTCACGTCTGTATGCGGCGTGAAAAAGACTGTCAAGGTACTCCTTCTGCGTTGCAGGACGTCTGTATGATGCAACCGAGCTACCGAAAAGCGAGTCCTCTGCGGCAAGTAGGGTAAGCTTCCACGGTGAAACGTCCGAGGTTATGTTCGGTCTGCCGCCGCCGACAACGTCCTCACCCTGATTTAAGTTATACACGTTTCTTGAAACGAAGTTCCTCGGGATTCTTGCGTGAGCGTCCACCCTGATTATAACGTCGCCCGTAGCGGTCATAAGTGCGGCGTTCCACGAAAAAGCCTGATTTTTCTTGGCGCACTGAACAATCGCCACGTTGCGAAAACCGTAGTCTGTGTTTTTAAAACGCTCCATTTTTTCTCTTGTTGCGTCGGTAGACATACTGTCAACCAGCACAACCTCAATCAGCTCGTGGGGATAATCCTGAAGCTGAAAATCCCTCAGCACTCCTTCGAGAGCCTCCGCCTCGTTGTAGGCTATCATACACAAAGATACTATCATATCACACCTCTGTTTCTTTCAAGTGAAAACAGCCACCTTGCCGAAGTTGTCAAAGAAGTCATCAGGTACGGCAGAGTATAGAATGCAGGCACGATAAACGCACACGAAAGCACAATCCAGCCGATAAAGCTTAACACAAGCTTAACTGTTTTTGCAAAGTGTCTGAATGAAAATCCGATAAAGCCGAACATATATTTTGATGCAGGCAGGCTGTCGTTAAATGAATAAGCGACAAGCGGAAAGTGAACAAAAAGAAGATAGATAATTACTTTTATAATTACCGAAATCAAAAATGCGCCGATTAAAATAAAAGTATTTATATCAAGCTGAAATCCGCTTTTCAGGCTTGCACCCAAAGCGTAGGTTGTATATGAATAAACGTCAAGTCCGTATGAAAGCACCGAGAAAATAAACAAAAGCGTTATGTTGATGACTAAAGTTTTAAAGTACCTGTGAGCACCCCTGAAAAAGAAGAACAAGTCCGTAATTTCTGTGTGATTGTAAAGCGAGGTGTTGCAGAACATCCTGAAAAGTCCGTTAATCAGCGGAGAAAGAAGAACAGCAGCAGCCAGCGCACCGCAGGCAATAAGCGTAAATGTCAGCTTTTTACCCTCTTTTACAAGACCAGTGTCCGTATCAATAGACTTTGTAAAAAATCCGAAGCCGTACATAAGTGCGTCAATTAAAATCAGAACCGCACATACTGCAAGCACTGCGGCGATAATAACAGACCAGTTGTTTTTCAGTGAATCCTTTGCTTGATTTTTAATAACTTTTTCGGTACTCATATGTTCTCCTTTAATAATAATTCGGAATGCGTAATGCGTAATCCGGAATTATACAGCGAGTGTTGTTTGGAAAGGCTTGTTTTTCTGCGGTGTTAATTACAAATGTTCCCTCTATAACCGTAGTACATTGATAAAACTAAAAATACACATATTGTATGAAATATAAAATCAGCTTTTGATATTAATCAGTGTAGGGAACGGTCTTGACCGTTCCGCTGATTTACAAGCCAACTCTTAACCGACTCGGAACGGTCAAGACCGTTCCCTACATTTGAGTGTGGTTATTTTCATAACAAAATTGATAAATTTTAGAATTAACACCGTACTACATAATTCCGCATTCCGCATTCCTAATTCCGCATTAACATTCTGTACATTGCCTCAAGGCAAATCTGTGCGTGGGTGAAAAACTTTTCCTTGTCAACGCTTTCGTCGGCGTTGTGCATATTGACCTCGTCGTCCTTGAAGTTCGGACCGAACGCAACGCCCCTGCCGTTTAGCTTTCTTGCGTAGGTTCCTCCGCCTGTTGTGTAAAGCTCGGGCTTTTCACCCGTAACGCTTTCGTAAGCGGAAGACAAAAGCTCAATCAGAGCTGACTCCTTTTCAATGTAAAGCGGCTCCTCGTGTCCGAGAACAGTAACTTTCAAATCGCTGTTTCTGGCAACCTTTTTGAACTGCTTAATAATCTTTTTACCGCTTACCGTTACGGGATAGCGTATGTCAAACTGTGCCTTGGCGGTTTCGCCCTCGATGTGAACGGTTGAAAGGTTAGCCGTAAGCGAACCCGAAACCGAGTCGCTCATTTTCAGTCCGAGTGAACGACCGTTGGTTTCCTTGTTAATCGCATAGTCGATAAACGAGCAGATTGAGCCGATGTCCTCGGTCTGATAAGCGTTTGCAATCAAATCCACAAGAGCTGACGCGGCATTGTAGCCTTTTTCAGGCTCGCAGGCGTGAGCAGCTCTGCCTCGGCTTATAATCATAAGTCCGTCGATTGTGTAGTTGAATTCAAAATTTCCGTCGCTTGCGTCGGCAAGGCGCATAAGCGTCTGCTCGTCATAGCTTGACGAGTCGAGCATTGCGTAAGCCATATCGGGAACGGCGTTGAGTGCCTTGCCCGAATGGAACTGAGTGAGAATGTTAGCGTTGTTTATAATCGTGCTGACCTCTAAATGAAGTATTCCCTTTTCTGCGTAGCAGATACCGTAGTCACTGTCGGGCGTAAAGGCAAGGTCGGGATAAGGCTGTTTTGCAAAATAGCCGTCCATATCCTCCATTCCCGTTTCTTCCGATGTGCCGTAGATTGCACGAACGGTATTTCTGCCCTCAACACCGCTTTCCTTAAGCGCACGCAGACAGTAGAGGTTTACAAGAGCAGCTCCCTTGTCGTCGGCAATTCCTCTGCCGTAGAGTCTGCCGTCCTTGTCTGTGAGTGCATAGGGCAGAACGCTCCAGTTGTTGCCTGCGGGAACAACGTCGAGGTGCGACAGCACTGCGCATAATGAGCCGCCGTTTCCAAGCGTAATATGTGCGCTTTTGTCGGTTACCTTTTCGCCTGCAAGTCCGAAGTCCTTTGCCCTTCTGAGAATGAAATCAAGCGCCTTGTCACACTCGTCGTCTTTTTCACCGCTTACGGATTCAAAGCCGAGAAGTGTGTTGAGGTCGTTTAAAAGCTCGTCCTTATATTCAAGAATTATATGTCCGAAATTCATAATATCTCCTCCAAAATTAACGGTTAGTACGTTATGAAATATTAATCATAATTTATTCATTTTACAGTGTAGGGAACAGTCTTGACTGTTCCGTTCCTTATGAAGTCGGCTGTAACTCAGCGGAACGGTCAAGACCGTTCCCTACATTGTTGATTGTTACACATCAGTTGACAGAATCAATTGAATTTGATAATCCTTGCGGAAGTGTTCATAAGCTTTAACGCTGAATTATGGTTTTCCTTTTCCTCTTTCTGTAAATTATTATAAATGCAACATAAACTGCAAATGCAAAGAGTGCCGCAAGGCTGATTTTAATTCCTGCCGACAGTCCCGGTGTTTCGTAGGTAAACTCGATTTCGCAGTCCGTATATCCCGGAACCTTTACTGCCATAAAGCCGTAGTTCACCTTTTCAATTTCGACATCGTTTCCGTTTACCTTTGCCGAAAAGCCCTTGCTGTACGGTATGCTGAAGAACAGCAGATTGTCGCCCGAGCGGTTGTTGTATTCAGCCTTAAAGCCGTTTGAGGTGTATTCAAAGCTTGAACAGCTTGATGACGCAAGCTTTGCGCACTGCTCCTTGTAATTTTTGTTGCCGT
>JBJFHX010000005.1:0-1682 GCA_051893995.1 Ruminococcus sp. | reverse complement strand
AAGTAAAATATATTGATAAAAACGGTTAAAAATGGTATAATTGTATAATTAAATCTACATATAAACGGGTGATTTATATGAGTCTTGTTGAATTTAAAAATGTATATAAACGCTACAAAATGGGCGAAGTTGTAATAAATGCCGTTGACGGAATTTCCTTTAAAATTGAACAGGGGGAATTTGCAATTGTTGTCGGCGCATCGGGCGCAGGCAAAACAACCGTTTTAAACATTCTCGGAGGTATGGACAACTGCACCGAGGGTGAAATCATCGTAAGAAACAAAGATATAAGCAAATTCAGCGACAAACAGCTCATTGAATACCGCAGATTTGACATAGGCTTTGTGTTCCAGTTCTACAACCTTGTTCACAACCTCACAGCAAAAGAAAACGTTGAGCTTGCGGCGCAGATTTGCAAAAATCCTCTCGACAGCGAAAATGCTCTTGAGAGTGTAGGGCTTTTAGACAGAAAAGACAACTTCCCTGCCCAGCTTTCGGGCGGTGAACAGCAGAGAGTTTCAATTGCGAGGGCGCTTGCAAAACGTCCCGGACTTCTGCTTTGCGACGAGCCTACGGGTGCGCTTGACTACAACACAGGCAGACAGATTCTCAAGCTTTTGCAGGACACCTGCAAAAAAGAGAAGATGACCGTTGTGCTTATCACTCACAACAGCGCAATCACCCCTATGGCTGACCACGTAATCGAGATGAAAAGCGGTAAAATCGTAAGGGATGTTTACAACAAAAATCCAAAGAGCGTTGAAGAAATTGAATGGTAAATTCACTGGGAGGCTTCCCGTATGACAAAATCACTCCTTAAAAACACGTTTCGTGAAATAAAAAACACCAAAGCACGTTTCATTTCCATTATGGCTATAATTGCGCTCGGCGTTGGATTTTTCGCAGGTATCAAGGCTACCGTACCATCAATGTATAACCTTGCCGAGAATTACTACAAAGAGCAGAATCTGATGGACTACAGGCTTATTTCAACCGTAGGCTTTGACGAGGACGACATTAAGGCTGTTGAACAAACCGAGGGTGTTTCTTCGGTTATGCCGTCCTACTTCTGCGATGCACAGATTACAGCCGAAAGCGGCGGTGACGTTGTAAGGCTGATTGCGATACCCGAAAAATACGGTGATAACACTGAACTGAATACGCTTGTTCTTAAAGAGGGCAGAATGCCAGAAAAGCCTGATGAAATACTCGTTGAGCACGACTCAATTTCAGGCACGAAGTACAAAGTCGGCGATAAAATCACCTTTTCAGAAGAGGCAGGCGACAAGGATCTGACAGAACAGCTCGACTGCCTTGAATACACAGTTGTCGGTATGGTAAATTCACCGCTGTACATATCGTATCAGCGCGGCACAACAAGCATTGGGAACGGCAAAATTTCCGAGTTTATGTACGTAGGTCAGGAAAACTTCAATACCGAACGCTATACCGAGCTTTATGTAAAGGCTGACTTTTCCGAAAACTGCTCGGCATTTTCTGATGATTACAAGGAACACTCGGAAAACCTTGCAAAAACGCTTGAAGAAACCGCAACCGCACAATGCGAGATTTTTGACAAGGACGTAATTCAGAAGGCGAAAAATGAGCTTGAGGATGCCAAAAACGAATATAACGACGAAAAAACAAAGGCAGAAAAGCAGTTAGATGATGCAAAGGACAAG
>JBJFHX010000004.1:0-6885 GCA_051893995.1 Ruminococcus sp. | reverse complement strand
TTGCGCTCAAGGGTTATTTTGACTGGAACGAGCTTACAGTTCTCCGCCACGTAGGCGCAATGCTTCAGGGTCACCCCGATATGAAGGGCACTCCCGGCATTGATATGAGCACAGGCTCGCTCGGCCAGGGCATTTCTGCGGCTTGCGGAATGGCTCTTGCGGCTAAGCTTGACAACAAGGACTATCGCACATATACAGTTCTCGGCGACGGTGAGGTTGAGGAAGGTCAGGTATGGGAGGCTGCAATGTTCGCTTCTCACAACAAGCTTGACAACCTCGTTGTTATCGTTGACCAGAACGGCTTGCAGATTGACGGCACCGTTGAAGAGGTTGCAGGAATCGAGCCGCTCGACAAGAAGTTTGAGTCTTTCGGCTTTGAGGTAATCAAAATCGACGGTCACGACTTTGAGCAGATTGCCTCAGCTCTTGACAAGGCAAAGACCTTTAAGGGCAAGCCCACTGCAATTCTTGCAAAGACCGTTAAGGGCAAGGGCGTTTCATTTATGGAAAATCAGGTTGGCTGGCACGGCACCGCTCCCAACAAGGAACAGTACGAGCAGGCTACAGCCGAGCTTCAGGCTGAGATTGACAGATTGGAGGGCAATTGCTGATGGCTGAAACAAAGAAAATTGCAACAAGAGAAAGCTTTGGTATGGCTCTTTGCGAGCTTGCAAAGACTAACAAGGATATAGTTGTTTTTGACGCAGACCTTGCTGCTGCTACAAAAACAGGCATTTTCAAAAAGGAATTTCCCGACAGATTTTTTGACTGCGGTATTGCCGAGGGCAATATGGTAGGCGTTGCGGCAGGTATGGCTGCAGCCGGCAAAATCCCCGTTGCCGCTTCATTTGCAATGTTCGCAACAGGCAGAGCCTTTGAGCAGATTCGCAACTCCGTTGCTTATCCCCACCTCAATGTAAAAATCGCAGGAAGCCACGCAGGTATTTCAACAGGCGAGGACGGCGCAACTCACCAGTGCCTTGAGGATATCGGCATTATGAGAACAATTCCCGGTATGGTTGTTTTAAACCCTGCCGACCACTACGAGATGATGGCGGCTACAAAGGCTGCAATTGAGTACAAGGGTCCTGTTTATATCAGACTCGGCAGACTTGCAATTGACAGCTTCAACGACCCCGAAACTTATAATTTCGAGCTTGGCAAGGGCATTACGCTCCACGAGGGCAACGACGTTGCGGTTATCGCAACGGGACTTGTTGTAAACGAGGCTTTAAAGGCTGTTAAGGAGCTTGAAGCTGAGGGAATCAACGCACGTCTTATCAACATCCACACAATCAAGCCGATTGACAGAGAAATCATCATCAAGGCGGCTAAGGAAACAGGCAGAATTATCACAGTTGAAGAGCACAACGTAATCGGCGGTCTGGGCGACGCAGTTTGTGAGGTTACAAGCGCAGAATGTCCCGTAAAGGTTACGAAAATCGGTGTAAACGACAGGTTCGGTTACAGCGGTCCGGCTCTTGAGCTTCTTGATAAATTTGAACTCACACAGCCCCATATCGCAAAGGCAATCAGAACTGTTGTCAAAGAGGGCTGAGTATAGTTTTATATCAGACAGCATAGGGGCTGGCTCATATGAGTCAGCCTCGTTTTGTTCTCAAAATAATTATGAAAAATAATATGATACTCAAAAATCCTGCTTTTGCCTGCGTGGCGGCAGTGTTCTGCACACTTTTGTGGGGAACAGCGTTTCCTTTTATAAAGCTCGGATATTCTTCATTTCAAATTTCCGACGGCGATATCGGCACTAAAATTCTCTTTGCAGGCATACGCTTTCTTCTTGCAGAAATTATGGTCTATATTTTCCTTTGCATTTCACAAAAACGGCTCGCCGTTTTACATAAAAGCGATTTTGCCAATGTCTTTGCCCTCGGATTTATGCAGACAACAATGCAGTATATTTTCACCTACGTCGGCATAGGCTTTACAAGCGGCACGAACACTTCGATTATCACCTCGTGCGCATCGTTCATCACGGTGCTTTGCGCTCCGATTTTCTTCAGAAGCGACAGGCTGACCGTACTGAAAATCGTCGGCTGTCTGCTCGGCTTTTCGGGAGTAATCGCAATCAACGGCTTTGGCGGACTTTCACTTGACACTCTTTTCGGCGACATTCTGATTTTTATGTCTACGCTCTGCGCCGCAGGCGGAAATATTGTTTCAAAAAAGCTTGCAAAGGGCAGAAATCCCATTGAGCTTACTGCGTTTCAGCTTATGATTGGCGGACTTCTGCTAACAACTGGCGGCATTATTATCGGCGGAAAACTTGACTTCGGCAATATAAACGGTATGCTGATTCTGCTCTGGCTGTCGGTTGTGTCGGCGGTTGCCTTTACAATTTGGACGGCACTTTTAAAATACCACCCTGCAAGCAAAATCACGATTTTCAATCTGCTTGTTCCGATTTTCGGAACGGTGCTGTCGGGGCTTATGCTCGGCGAAAACATATTCAGGCTTGAAACGCTGATTTCACTTATACTGATTTCACTCGGTATTGCCGCCGTTAATATAAATATGAAAGCGAAAAACAAAAATGGAAAAGCATAAAATTAAAGGCGTAATCTCCGATATGGACGGCGTAATTCTCGACACCGAAAAGCTTTACGTGCGTTTCTGGTGCGAGGCGGCAAACTTTTACGGACACCCTATGGAAAAACGTCACGCCCTTGGGATTCGCTCAATGAACAAGAAGTTTGCTTCCGTTAAGCTGAAAGGCTGGTTCGGGGAAGATTTCGACTACGACGCAGTGCGTAACAAACGCATTGAGCTTATGGAAAAATACATAGAAGAAAACGGGATTGAGGCTAAGGACGGCGCAGATTTTCTGCTGTCGTACCTCAAAGAAAACGGCTACAGAGTTGCGCTTGCAACGGCAACCCCGTTTGACAGGGCAAAAAGCTACCTTGAAAGGCTTGATTTGTTCAAATATTTTGACGAGATTGTCTGCTCGTCAATGGTGAAAAACGGCAAGCCCGAGCCTGACATTTACTTGCTTACCGCAGAAAAGCTCGGCTTAGAGCCGCAGGAGTGCATTGCGCTTGAGGACTCGCAGAACGGAATCAAATCGGCAAACTCGGCAGGGTGCAAAACGGTTATGGTGCCCGACCTTGACGGTCCGAGCTATGAAATAAAGCCGCTTTTATACGACGTTGCAGACGGACTAAAGGACGTTGTGAGAATAATTCGGAATGCGTAATTCGGAATTCGGAATTATATTTTTATTAACAGATGAACGCTTACTCAGGGACACGGCGTGCCGTGTCCACACATAAATTGCAAAGCCATTTATGTGAATTGGGACGTCTGTGAAGCCGTCCCCTACGGATATATAGGAAACGTTTGTATTTAATTTCGTAGGGGACGGGTTCCTACACGTCCCGAAACGTCACCGATATATCAATATATATCAGGAAAACAAGCCTTTCTTAACAACACATACTACTATAAATTCGGAGCGGAGCGACCATCAATTGATAATTTAAAATTGTAAAATATTATAGGGAGAGAGAAAAAATGGAATTACTTAATCAGATTGCCGAAAATATCGACGAGTTCCTCTGGGGCGTGCCGATGATTCTGATTTTGCTCGGAACTCATATTTTTATGACGGTACGGACAAAATTCATTCAGCGCAAAACCTTTAAGGCTATCAAACTTTCGGTAACAAAGGATCCCGACGTTGACGGCGACATCAGCCCGTTTCAGGCACTCACAACTGCGCTTGCCTCAACAATCGGAACAGGCAACATCATCGGCGTTGGTACTGCTATCGCACTCGGCGGTGCAGGAGCTGTGCTGTGGTGCTGGCTTACGGGTGTTTTCGGAATTGCGACAAAGTACGCCGAGTCGCTTATCGCCGTAAAGTACCGTGTAAAAACAAAGGACGGCAAAATGCAGGGCGGTGCAATGTACGCAATTGAGCGTGGAATTCACCCGACAATCGGCGGCAAAAAGCGCAGTATGAAGTGGCTTGCAATCCTGTTTGCAGTCTTTGCGGCTCTTGCCTCGTTCGGTATCGGCTGCGGCGTTCAGACAAACGCAATTTCAAGCATTATGGACAGCACGTTCAATCCCGACGGCAACCTTGTTTTAAATCTGTTCGGCAGTGAAGTTTCAACCGTTTCCCTCATTTCGGGAATTATCGTTGCAATCTGCGTTGCTCTCGTGATTTTCGGCGGCATCAAGGCAATTTCAAAGGTTTGCGAAAAACTTGTGCCGTTTATGGCTATTATGTACGTTATCGGCTGTGTAATTATCCTAATTATGAACAGCGATGTTCTGTGGCAGACTGTCTGCACAATCGTAGGCTCTGCCTTCTCCCCTGCCGCTGTCGGCGGCGGTCTTGTCGGCTCGGGCGTTATGCTTGCGGCTCGCTACGGCGTTGCAAGAGGTCTTTTCAGTAACGAATCAGGTATGGGCTCTGCTCCGATTGTAGCCTCTGCCGCTCAGTCAAGAAATCCCGTAAGGCAGGCTATGATTTCGGCAACAGGTACTTTCTGGGACACAGTTGTCGTATGCCTTATGACAGGTCTTGTAATCGTAAGCTCCTGCATCAAGAATCCGCAGATTGACACCGTAAGCGTTGAGGGCGGCAAGCTCACCTCGGCGGCTTTCGCTCAGATTCCCGTTATCGGCACTCCGATTCTCGTTGTGGGAATTGTCCTGTTTGCGTTTTCAACCATTCTCGGCTGGTCCTACTACGGTGAAAGATGCATTGAATACCTCTTCGGCAGAAAAGGTGTTATGCCCTACAAGCTGATTTTCGTTGCAGTTCTGCTTATCACTCCGATAACTGCGCTCGACTTTGTGTGGACAATGTCCGATATTTTCAACGCACTTATGGCTCTGCCGAACATTATTGCGATTATCGCTCTCTCCCCTGTTATCGTCAAGGAAACGAATTATTACCTCTACGGCAAACGACTTGATGAATTCGATAAAACTCCGATTCCGGTTGTCGACAAATAAATATGGTAATACATACACCGCCCTAACAGAGCAAACTGTTTGGGCGGTTTGTATTTTTAGGTTGCATTTGCAAAATTTGATGGTATAATAGTTTTATGAAATACAAATCAGGAGCGCAGTGACCATTATGAAAAAATTTATCGAGTATTTTACCGACGAGCACCTTGCGCTTTTGCGCAATCAACTGCTTTTCTCAGGACTGAGCGACCACGAAATTTTTATGTTCATTCAGTTTTCACAGCCGTTTTACGCCAGCATCAAGGACGGAAATTCAATCCGTATTGCAGGCGAGTACAGTCATATGACGGGCATCGTGATTTCGGGCAGTGCTCATCTTTATACGGTTGACTATGAGGGCAACAAAACGCTTTTAAAATCAATCGGCAGTGCCGACAGCGGAACGATTTACTCAATGTTCGACTACTACAATTCGCTTTTGGAGCTTACGGCTAACGAGGACAGCGAGCTGATTCTGATTCCGCCCGAAAAGATTTTTATTGCGGAGGATAAGCTTGCAATAATTCAGCAGAAAATTGTCGTGAATATGATGGCGTCACAGCGTCAGGCATTTCTTGACCTTTCGGAGCACCTCTCCTGCCTGTCGCAGCGGAGCATCAGGGATAAGATTCTGAAATTCCTGAAAATTCACTGCGAACGTGAACATTCCTACAGCTTTACCGTTCCGTTTTCACGCGAGGAGCTTGCAAACTACCTTGCGGTTGACAGGGCTTCGCTTTCACGCTCACTTGGCGAACTGAAAAGTGAGGGTGTACTTGACTTTCGGAAAAACAAATTTACAATTTTAAAAACTAACATATTCAAGTATGAATAAAGGCGGCAATATTATGGAGTTTCAAAATAAAAAAACAGCGTTAATTCTTGAGGGCGGCGCACTGAGGAGCTTTTTTACATGCGGTGTGCTCGACTATTTTATGGAAAAGGACATCTACTTTCCGTGCGTGTGCGGCGTTTCGGCAGGCTCGCTATGCGCAATCAGCTACCTTTCAAGGCAAATCGGAAGAACGGCTGAGGTGAATCTGAAATTTGTAAACGACAAGCGGTATATGAGCCTGCACAGCCTGATTAAGGATAAGATGATTTTCAATTTTGATTTCCTTTTCGGCGAAATCAGCCACGACCTTGTTCCGCTCGACTACGACGCATTCTACAACAGCACAGAAGAATTTTATGCCTTTGTCACCGACTGCGAGTCGGGCAGGAGCGTTGCCTGCGAAAAGGGAAAATGCAGTGATATTTTAAAGGCTTGCAGAGCGTCAAGCAGTATGCCCGTTCTGTCGAAAATCGTTGAGCTTGACGGTCACAAGTACCTCGACGGCGGAACAGCCAACCCGATTCCGTTCGAATGGGCAATTGAAAACGGCTATGAAAAAATCGTGCTTGTGCTGACAAGGGACATCGATTACCGCAAAAAGCCGCTTTCGGGAATGTTAAAGAGGGTTTACGAGAAAAAATATTCACAGTACCCCGAGCTTTTAAAGACAATCTACAACATTCCCGACCACTACAACAGCCTTGCAGAGCAGATTGTAAAGCTCGAAAACGAGGGAAGGTTATTCGTTATCCGCCCCGACGAGCCGGTCAGGGTAAAGCGAACGGAAAAAGACACAAAAAAGCTCGAGGAGCTTTACGCAGTCGGCAGACGTGTTGCGGAGAACAGGATTGACGATATGATGGAATATTTATTTTAATTCGGAATTCGTAATTAATATATGGTTATCCTTTTTTGTAAGCTAAACTATAATTTAGCGGCGAGCCGCCGCAGGCAAATCGAGTGGAAAAATCGGTTGTTTTGGTAAAAACGGTTGCCCGAATTATAAATTGATATATAGGTGACGTATCGGGACGTCAAGGAAATTCCCCTGTTAGGGGAAATGT
>JBJFHX010000003.1:0-6918 GCA_051893995.1 Ruminococcus sp. | reverse complement strand
CTGGTGTAGCTCAGTTGGTAGAGCAGCTGATTTGTAATCAGCAGGTCGGGGGTTCAAGTCCGTCCACCAGCTCCATTAAAGCCTACTGTTTAGGCAGTAGGCTTTACCTATGAAATTGAATATGGGAGAATTCCCGAGTGGCCAAAGGGGGCAGACTGTAAATCTGTTGTCATCGACTTCGGTGGTTCGAATCCACCTTCTCCCACCAAACACAAATAATCCGAACTTTTTACTGAGATGAAAAGTTCGGATTTTTGGTTTTTTGAAAAATATAGAAAAATTTTTAAAAAATTGCATATATTTATGCAACTTTTCTCTTTTTCTCTCTATATATGAAAGGACAAACCTTTAAAATCATATGAAGGAGAAAAATATGAGTATTATTGTTAGAAAAACATATTATTGGGAGTCAGATAAATGTAATCACATTGAAAAAGATCTTATTGAACTATTTGTACCTCAAACTCATAAAAGCAAAGAATACAAGAATTGGATTGCAATTCTTGATTTGAAAACTTGTTTAGTGTGTAGAAACTGTCATGGAAAATATATAAATTCTATGAACAACCTCTTCAACAACCGCCGGTTCATAATAATTGTCGTTGTGAAATTGTTGAAATCGACGCTGTTTATGCAGGATGGGCTACTCAAGACGGATTTGCCGGTGCTGACTATGTATTAAAACAAACAGGAGTTTTACCGGATTGTTACATTACAAAAAAGACAGCTAAAAAATTGGGTTGGTCACCTATACTCGGAAATTTAAATATTGTTGCGCCAGGTATGCAGATAGGAGGGGATGTTTTCCAAAACAGAAACGGGCATCTTCCTATAGCAGAAGGCAGAATATGGTATGAAGCAGATATAAATTATGATTTCGGTTATAGAAATCACCATAGAATATTGTATTCGAATGATGGCTTAATATTTGCAACTTATGATTATTATATGACTTTTGTTCAGGTGCAGTAAAAGGAGGAAAAGGAAATGTTAACTGATGAATTAAAAAAATATATTTTGGACTTTTCAGAATGCAATTATTTAGGGGAAATTCATCAAAAAATTCAAACGGTCTTAGGATTGCCGGATTGGTATGGACAAAATCTGGACGCTTTGTGGGATGCAATTACCGGTATAATGTATCTTCCTGCGGAAATCACTATTATTTTTCAACCGCAAACTATACAGGCATTACAGTTATCAGAAGAGGTTGATAAAATAATTACTGTTTTTAAGGAAGCTGCTAATGAATTTGGTGAAATTGTTTTGAATATTGTAAAGTAATGTAGTGATGCAGGGATTATAAATTCGTTGGTTCGAAACTACCATAAAAATCAGCAAAACATCTTTTTTGCTCAACCCTGACAAACTCAAAAAATCCGAACTTTTTACTGAGATGAAAAGTTCGGATTATTTTTTGCAGACTCTATTTGTTACCCAAGCTTTTAACAAAACCTGTAAAACACCTGTTTGTGCGTATTTGAGCAAATAGATTGACATCTATAACGAGATATGCTACAATAGCTAATACGATTAGCTAAAATGAATAAAGGAGTAGCAAGATGAAAGTCGGATTGGACAAGAGGAAAATTATTGAAGCTGCGGCTGATATGGCAGATGAAAAAGGCATTGCGAATTTAACCTTGAAGGTGTTAGCAACGGAATTGGGGATAAAACCTCCGTCTTTATATAAGCATTTCAGCGGAGGGCTTGAGGAGCTGAACAAGGAACTGATGTTGTATGGCTGGCGTTCTTTGGAGGGTGAAATAACAAGAGCCGCCATAGGTAAAGCAAAAGACGATGCAATCACAGCAATCTGCTATGCCTATCGGAATTTTGTTGCAAAGCACAAGGGATTGTTTGAGGCAATGCAATGGTACAATATGTATCAATCGGAGAAACATCTTAAGGCGACTGAAGGAACGGTGTCCATACTGTTTCAAGTGCTTGAAGCCTATGGACTTAAAGAGGAACAAAAAGTGCATATTGTCCGTATGCTCAGAGGTTTTCTGCAAGGCTTTGTTTCTATTGAGAGTCACGGCGGATACGGAAATCCCACACCGCTTAGTGATACCTTTGATTTTGCACTAAAAACTATATTGAACGGTATTCGTGATTTACAAGGAGGAACGGAACAATGATAAATTTTTTGAAAAATATACTCCCGTTTAATAACCGAACTGAAATGCCGAAGGTATTATTCGTTGTGAAGAAAATTCTTGCTTTCTGGTTGTGTTACATAGCCGGACTGTTTATTGCCGAGGGAGTTGTCATACTCTTACATTTTGCACTTGGAAAGAATATGCTTGTAGGTGATGTGTTTGACGGACAGACTATAACGCTGATTACTTATTACGGCTATATAGTTATGTCGGGTGTAGCGTTACTGTATTGGAAACTGATTGAGAAAAAGCCCTTGTCAGAAATGGGCTTGACAAAACACTTTGGAAATTATTTTATCGGTATTATCGCAGGCGTTATTCTCCTTGCCGTTTCTGTTTTTGCAATCGTTCTGACAGGAAACATTGAATATCACGGTATTTTTGAAAATGCCGATATTCTTATGATTATTCTTTTATTCGGTGGCTTTATAGTTCAGGGTGCAACAGAAGAAATCCTTTGCCGAGGAATTGTGTTACATACTCTCAAAGAAAAGACACCTATATGGTTTGCAATAGCGGTAAGCACTGTTTTGTTTATTATACCGCATTGGTCATCGCTGTTTGAGGGCGGCACGATTTACGGTGTTATCGGCGTTGCTAACCTTGTACTGATTTCCATAATCTTTTCACTTCTGACTATCCGCTTTAAGAGTATCTGGGCGGCTTGCGGTTTACACTCTTTCTGGAACTCTATTCTGTATTGTGTTCTGGGACTTAATTTAAGCGGAAAGGATGAAACTGTTACGGCTGTTTTCAATATGCAGTCTGTAGGTGAAAATATATGGAACGGCGGCGAATACGGCATTGAAGCAAGTGTAATTACTACCGTTGTGTTAGCTCTTGCCGCCGCATTGATTTGGTATATGAACAGAAAGAAAAATAACAAAATGGGAGACTAAACTATGAATTCGAAAAATAAAAGATGTAGTTCTGCATTGCCCGAAGGCTACAGGGAAATTTATTCCGTTAATCTTCAAAAGGATAAAAAAGCAGCTTTGATTGTGAATATAGCAGCCTTAATTCTGATGGTGATTTTTGTTATCATCGGAATGCTTATAGTACCGATTTCATATACCTTCGTCAATGACGGGAGTATAGTAACAGTATGGCTGAAAACGATAGCTGTATTAGCCGGAATGATTGTATATTTTATTTTACACGAGCTTGTGCACGGCATAACTATGAAACATTACGGTGCAAAAAAGGTTAAGTACGGTTTCACGGGTCTGTACGCCTTTGCCGGCTGTGAGGAATTCTTTTCAAAAAAGCCGTACATAGTAATTGCCCTTGCTCCGATTGTCGTTTGGGGCGTTGTTCTTGCGGCAGTATGCTGTTTTGTTCCCGAGAGCTGGTTTTGGGTGGTTTATTTCATTCAGATTATGAATTTATCGGGTGCGGCAGGCGATTTGTATGTTACCTATAAATTCAGTAAGTTTCCAAAGGACATACTGATTAAAGACACCGGCGTGGAAATGAAGGTATATTCAGAAACCTTGTAATGATTACGATAATCTTTTTCAGTTATGTTCGCCTTACGGCGAGTTATATTGCTTCGCTGTGATATGCGGTTTGCTCCGTGTGGAATTGTCCTTTGAGCAGTCTTTTTAAAACTTAATAATTGTAATGCAGAGTCAATTTTATAGAAATATAGAATTGGCTCTTTTATATTGTAATTTATTTTGATTATTAATAATTTTTTAACATTTTTTAAACATTCAAAAAATAATTGAGAGATATACTTAAGCCACAAAAATTGAAAAGAGGTAATAAAACAATGAATAAGAATGATAAGGAATATCTGGTACAGAAAATCCGCACTCAGTACACCGAAAAGGAACACACTCAGATTGACGCTCTCAGAGAGCTGGACGCTAAGGTGAAGCGACCTGCAAATGTGTTTGCGTATGTGTTTGGCATTATCTGCGCAATCATTATGGGCTGCGGTATGAGCCTTGTTATGACTGATATCGGAACAACCATTGGTCTTAGCAACGCTATGCTTCCCGGAATTATCATCGGCGTTGCTGGAATGTTGCTGGCAATCATCAACTATCCTATTTATAAAGGAATCCTCAACAGCCGTAAAAAGAAGTACGCCGACCGAATTATGAATCTCAGCGATAAGATAATGAGCGAGCGTTGATTTTATCATAAAGAAGGAGAGATTACTATGGGAAATTTTTTTAAAAAAGCATTTCAGGATATGAAGGAAAGCGCAAAGGCTCAGCACGAGGTTGACAAGGCTAACTTTGAGGCGGTGAAAGCAGAATCAAAGGCACAGTGGGAAGAAGCCAGGGCTATGAGCAGACCCGAAGCTCGCAAAGCTATGATGCAAAAAGAGCGTGACGAGCAGATTGCGGCGGCGAATGAAAGAATAGCAGCCGCACAGGAACGCATTGATGCTTGCAAGGATAGTAAATAATTATTTGTAAAAAGCGGAGCGTATCGGACGAAATTGCTCCGCTTTTAAAAATAAAAAACAAAAGACAAAACAACAAATTTTGTGATATAATTAAAAATAAAACTTGTGAGGTGTCTGCAATGAAAGCGGCTGTATATTTAGGAAAAGAAAATATTGAAATACGTCAATTGCCAATGCCTGAGTGCGGTGATAACGATGTAATCATCGAAAATCTTTACTCAAGCATATGCGGAACTGACGTTGCGGTGTTTAATCACGGTCCCGAAACAGGTCACCGTGTGGACATCGGCGGTGAGTTCGGTCACGAAACCGTATCCCGTATTGTCGAGGTCGGAAAGAATATAACTGAATTTGCGGCAGGCGAGAGGGTATATCCCTATCCGCTTTATGCAAAGGACGATACCCGATGTGCAGGAACTATCGGAGGATTTTCCGAATACATTTTAATTCCGAACGCAAAGCGCAATCATTCACTGTATGCAGTTGACGATACCATTTCCGACAGACTTGCATGCCTGATTGAGCCGCTTACAGTAGGTTGTCGTGCAGCAAGAAGGTCTGCGCCCAAAGAGAATGAAACGGCTATTGTGTTCGGCTGCGGCACTATCGGTATAGCCGCCGCTGTTACATTAAAGCATTTCGGTATTGAAAAGGTGATGATATGCGACTTCTCCGAATTTCGTCTGAATATTGCAAAGGAGCTTGGCTTTGAAATATGCAATATGGGTAATGACGGTTTTATCGGTTGTGCTGAAAAATATTTTGGATTGGCACCGTCGCTTAAAGGCGAAACGGCAGACATTGATATATGGATTGATGCCGCAGGAGCAGAGTCTGTTTTTGAGTCCTTCATGGAGAAAGGTAAAATTGAAAGCCGATTTGTTTCGGTTGCCGTGAATAAGGCGCTTCGAAAGCTTGATATGCTTCACCTTACGTATTCGCAGAAAAGCATAATCGGCTCAGGCGGATATATGCCCGAGGACGTTGTCACGGTTATGGATATTATGAAAAGCGGCAGGTGGGAGCTTGAAAGGCTGATTACACACGAATTTAAGATTGACGAGCTTGAAACGGCAATCCGTACAGCCTCAGATGTTGACAGTGCGCTTAATGTGACAATCCGATTTGACGCTGAAAAATAAATGCAGAGATTAAATTAAATAATTTTGGAAAAGGGCAAAACATAAACAAAACTTTAACATTTCTATGATAGAATAACCTCACTCCGTAAGAGATTTTAATTAAGGCAACCCCTGGAGGGTATTATATGGAATGTTTCAGAAAAATAATGAACAGGCTTTTGTTTCCGCATATTGCCGTTGTTATTATAAGCGTACCTGTTGCGGCGGCTCTGTTGATTTATGCTTTTATGTTTTGTGATAAAGAAAGTCCGATTGCGTATGTTTCTTATGTGTTTTCGGCGTACACAATGACGATTGTCTGCATACGTGCATTTAAAATTATCCGAAGTAAAGGTAAGAATGTCAAGGCAGTTATACATAAAAACAAGTACGCACACCGATACCTGACCGATGTTCACTTTAAAATGCACATATCCTTATATTTATCACTCGGAATCAATTTGCTTTATGCGGTTTTAAAGCTCTTTTCGGGAGTTTATTTTCAGTCCGTCTGGTTCGGAACTCTGGGAGTTTATTATCTCTTGCTTGCGGCTATGCGCTTTCTGCTGCTGCGACATGCAAATAAAAATCCCTTTGGCAAGGAGCTTGATTCGGAGCTTAAGCGTTATCGTCTGTGCGGCGTTATCTTAATGCTGATGAATATTGCGCTGACAGGCGTAGTAATACTTGTTACACGTCAAAATCAAGGCTTTGAGTATGCAGGATACCTGATTTACATAATGGCTATGTATGCCTTTTATACAATTATTACGGCAGTTATAAATGTGGTAAAGTACCTAAAATACGAAAGTCCCGTTATGTCGGCGGCAAAGGCTGTTAATCTTGCAGCGGCACTTGTATCTATGCTTGCGCTTGAAACTGCTATGCTGTCGCAATTCGGCAAAAGTGAAAATTCACCGCTTTTCAGACAGATAATGACGGGAGCAACAGGCGGTTGCGTCTGTCTGATAATACTCGGCATAGCAGTTTATATGATTGTAAAATCAACAAGACAACTCAGAAAGAGGAATTCAGATGATTAATATTTTAGTTGTAGATGACGATGCAAGGCTGAATCAGGTTGTGTGCACCTACCTAAACGACAGCGGTTTTAGTGCAAAGGGCTGTCTTAATGCAAACGACGCTTACGACGAGATGTATAAAAATATATATGAACTTATAATATCCGATATTATGATGCCTGAAGCAGACG
>JBJFHX010000002.1:0-6941 GCA_051893995.1 Ruminococcus sp. | reverse complement strand
GACAAAGCACAAACTATTTATATTTATTGCCGAAGCGGGAATCGCAGCAAGCAGGTAGCGGATAAGCTTCTGGCGCTGGGATATACGAACTTAATCGAATTCGGCGGTATTATCGACTATACCGGTGAACTCGAATATGGAAATTAAAAATAAAGGAGAACAGTCTAAACAAGACTAAGATAACGTTGATAGGTTGCTTCATAATATTTTAGTCACTCTCACACCGAAGTGGTGTAATCATCAGGTCCATGTGAAAGCAATTTCATGCAGGTTCAAGTCCTGTTACCTGCACCAAACGAGTACCTCGGTACGTAAATTGCGTACCGAGGCTTTTTCTTTTTACATATCAAAAATTTTCACGTTTGAATTTCATATTTTCAATTTTTATGTCCGATTGTATCGGGCTTTTTTCTTTACTTGAATTGTTGGCAGACGCATAACCTTAGGATTATGATTCCTTGTATATTTAATACATATTAACTTCTTAAAACTATGTAATTATCATAATCCCAAATTTATCATGCTCGTGCGTCTGACAATTGATTTTTACATTTATAGTACTATATTGAAAATCCGATTTTCAAATAATAATAAAAAATTATTTATACTTAAATTTATACTGTCCCGGAGTGCAGTTGTAAACCTTTTTGCAAAGCTCAATAAAAGACTTTACGCTTGTGAAACCATTGTCAAATGCTGCATCGGTTACGGTCTTATTATCATAAACTATATCCCGGAGTGCAGATTCAAGCCTTATGTTTGCAAGATACTGCATAACAGAAATTCTCGTAATGCTTTTAAAGCAACGGGAAAAATATGAACTTGACAAGCCGATTTTATTTGCAATTTCATTCAGCGTTAAATTTTCGAGATAATTCTGCCCCATATATTCAATTGCATTTTTAACATATTCAAGCTCTTTGTCACTTACAGAGTTTGTATTCTTTCTATTCTCACAAACACATTCCGACATCAGAACAAAATATATATCGTGCAACAACGAATTAATCTTCATCTCGTACCCTACAGGCTTTTCCTCAAAATACAAGGCAACCTGATTAAGCAAATCAGTAATTTTACTCCTTGCCGAGTCGGATTCACTGATACTGAATTCAAGCTGTTCAAGGTTGGGATAATATTTTAACAATTTATCGTACGACAGCAGCACAACCAGATATTTTATATTCTCATCAGGCAGTGAAGTAAAGGTTCTGTGGAAGCAGTCGTGATTGACAAAATAAATATCTTTGCTGTTAAGCTCTGTGACCTTTCCGTCGTCCTGTATATTTAGCGAACCGTCAATTATGTATAATAACTCCATAGCCTTGTGCCAGTGAAGTCTTGTGTTGCATCTTCTGCCGGGTTTGTTTTGCAGATAGATTTTAGCGGGATATTTGTTGCTGAATTTTACTATTTCATATTTATATTCCATCATCTGCACCCCCAATTATTGCTTAACTATATTCTAACACAAATGTAAACAAAATTCCACAAAAAATGAAAAACTCCGATGACGCCGGGTCATCGGAGTTTTTCGGCAAAAAATATTATTTATTAAGCGTAGGAATCATCTCTGCAAGATACTGCTGGATGCGGGTAACGTCTTTTACTGTCGGCTCGCCGTCGCTTACAACTGCGGCTGCTTCAAGCTGGCGTTTGCTTAACGAAACGTCCTGACCTGCAATGTACTTCTGGAGCACAATTGCATCGTTGATTCTGACATCACCGTCACCGTTTACGTCGCCGTACAGAACAGGCTTCATATCGTTGATTGCCTCGTCGAGTATAACAGCGGCGTCATAAGCCTTTGTAAGCTCGCCGTTTTCGGCTGTTTCAGCCTGAGCAAGCTTTGCTGTTTCAAGAGCAGCTTCAAGGTTTTCAAGCTTTGCGCCTGAATACTCACCGCTTGCAATCATACTTTCAGCCTTGCTGATTGACTGGTCAAGCTTTGCTCTGTCGCTCTTGTTAATTGTGTAGCAGTCGTACATTTCATTTGTGTCTGTACGGTAGGTTTCGATTGTGAACGACTCTGAGGTTACCTTTACAAGTGAATATGACTGAACCATATTTACTGCAAATGACTTTGCGATGTGGCTGTTGTAGCCCGGTTTGTTATTCTCATAGTTCTTGCTGGCTGCCGTGCTGAGTTCAAAGTAAACGGTACCGTCAGGATTCTGAACAGTTACGTCAGAAGCATTATAATCAACACCGTCAGCCTTTACTGTGGAATTGTTCTCCATCTGATAGGAACGTGTGTAGTTATGACCGTGACCTGTTAAAACAACGTCAATATCATAATCGTCGATTATCGGATAAAGCTGTTCACGGCACTTGCTTACTTCTGCATCGCTGTAGTGGTCGGGATAACCGTAAATATCCTGATGGAAATCAATTACTCTCCACTTTGCATACGGATTGGATGCAATTGCTTCTTCAATGCATTTTCTGTGTTCTACAGCTATAGCATTGTTGCTCTTTGTTGACTTTAAAACAGCGTTTGAGTTAAGCGAAATTACAAGCAAATCGCCGTATGAATAATAGTAGTCGCCGCCTGCATTTGTTTCACCGTATTTTGTCTGATTGGGGTTATTGAAGTGCCATGTAAGGTTGGGAACGTCGCAGTCATGGTTACCTGCAAGCGTTGAGATCGGCATACTTCTTAACAGTTCGGGATACATAAATCCGGCGTACTGGTCCTCTTCCTTGTTTCCGTCAACCTGGTCACCCATTGACATTATAAAGCTTGCATCTGGCATCTTCTCGATTGCAAGACTAAGGGTATTTTCCCATCTTTCAGTGTCCTGCTCGGAACCGCCGTTGCCTACGCCAATCTGAACGTCGCCCACCGCGATAAAACCAAAGCCATTTTCACTGCTCTGAGTATTATAGGAATAGGTTTCGCTCCAATCACCGTCGCCTGTTTTATATCTGTATTTATAAGAAGTGTTCGGTTCAAGGCCTGTTGCAGTTACCTTGTTTGAGTAGTACTGCATGCCTGTTTCCGCATTTCTGTATGCTGTTGAAATTGTTCCGATGAATAAGCCTGAATCGGCAAATTCTTCTTCATCCTTTACTATCTGAACGACAGGCAGGGAGTCTTCTGTTGAATACCAGGCAAAATTAAGCTGTGATTCATCAGCGCCGGGAGCAAGCATCACCTTTGAAAAATCAGTTCTTATCGTGCTCCAGTTTTCCAGCGCAAATGCAGAAGGAATTGAAGAAAACATAACGGTTGCCGAAAACGCAAGGGTAAGCGCACCTGAAATTATCTTTTTAAATCTGGTCATTTTTACTCCTCCTCTCTTTATGCTGCAAAGTATTTTTCGTATGTTCCGGCTTTTGACTCTGTTTCAAGCTCAGCACTGTACTTCTGAATAAGTGTAGCGTCAATGACATTTACTTCGCCGTCGCCGTTTACATCAGCCGCATAAGTCTGAACATCATCAATAGTCACTTCCGAAACAGCAACTTTCTGAATTAATGTGGCATCTGTAACATTTACTACGCCATCCATATTTACGTCACCGATAAGAACGTCAAGACCAGTTGTATATTTTTCGAGAATATCATAATATGCGTTGTATCTTATACCGCCGTTCTTCTCGTATGCACTGTCGGGGTCGATAATCAGAATCTTGCCACGCTCAAATGTGCTTATGCTCGATGTCTGTTCGCCTCCGTCGCTGCCGGGCTTGCCGTTGCTGAAGTTAAAGCCTGTTGCATCCTCGGGGAAGGTTACATAGTAAATGTCGTCTGTTCCTGCAAGCTTTCTGGGCTTGATTCCGGGGAACGGCAGACATTCGCTTGTTGTGCTGCCCCACCAGTATGCATAAACTTCATCCCAGTTCATAACATTCTTGAAGTAGATTGTGTTGGGAACGTATTTCTCGGACACGCCTCTGAAACGTAAGCCGCCGTTCTTTTCGTAATAATCTTCGGGGTCGGGAATAAACACATTTCCTAAGGTGAGATTTTCGCCCGTTATGCTGTCGGTCTGCTGACCGCCCTCGTTTCCTGCCTTGCCGCTGTTGAAGTTAAGACCTGTTGCGTCCTCGGGGAGCTGAACGGAATAGAGGTTTGTTGTACCCTCAACCTTTGTTGCGGGAATTCCGGGGAATGCAGGACAAGCAACTGTGCCGCCCCACCAATAAGCATATACGGTTTCCCATTCAACTGTATTTCTGAAATAGAAGATATTGGGAACGTATTTTTCGGATACGCCTCTGAAGCGTAAGCCGCCGTTCTTTTCGTAGTAATCCTCGGGGTCGGGGATAAAGATATTGCCGATTGTAAGTTTTTCGCCTGTGATACTATCGGTCTGCTGACCGCCTTCGCTTCCTGATTTACCGTTGCTGAAATTAAGACCTGTTGCGTCCTCGGGAAGCTCTACGCAGTAGTAGCCTTCTCTGCCTGCAACGGGTGTTGCCTTGATTCCGGGGAATGCAGGACAAGCCTCGGCACTACCCCACCAGTAAGCATAAACTTCTTCCCATCCTGTGGTGTTCTTGAAGTAGAAGTAATTGCCGTCACCCTGTGTTTCAACAAGTGCGTCGATTGTCTGTGTTAAAAGCTCAACCTGTGCGTCAACAACGTCCTGTGTTGAAGTTACCGACTCGTAAACAGCCTGTGCATTTTTAGCGGCTGTTACTGCATTCTGATATGTAACTGCTGTAAACTTGCTTTCGTCAAGGCCGTTTATGTAGTCAAGCTTTTCCTTTAAAACAGATTTGTCAACGCCGACTGTAATCTTGCCTGCAACGAGGTTTGATGACGGGAACGACACTTCGGTATTTTCATCTGCGAACATATCTGCAACCTTTGGAGTTACCTTAATCTGCTTTGTTTCGGTTGATGTCACCTTGAACGGAACTGAAACAAGCAATGCTTCTTCTGTATAATCAACAGCGTCTGCACCTGAGCATACCAAGGTAAGCTCGCCGTTTGATTTTACATTTGCAATAACGTCGCCGAGTGTTGAAGAAATAACGGTGTTTTCATTTACGGGAGCAATTACGTTTTTGTCAAATGCAAGATTTACAACATATCCGCTTAACTGCGGAACATTCTGAAGATTTACATTGAGTGCAAATTCTTCGCCGAATGCGGGAGCGCAGTTTTCAACCGAAATAATCGGCATACCCTCAACAGGCTCGTCAGACAGTGCTCTGTCAAGAGTTACGTATTCACCCGAATTTGCGCTTTCGCCCTCAACAAGAGGATTGATTACATATACCTCTGAAACGCCTTCAACAATATCCTGAGTTGCAAGGTTTACTGTCTGCTCGCTTGCAGAAGTTCCTTCCTTGCCGCCGTTGTTGAATTTGTAGTTAGTGGACTTTGACGGAATCTCGCAATAGTAAACGTCCTCGGAATCTGCGTAACGCTTCATCTTGACACCGGGCCATACAGAGGTTGACTCACCGCCCCAGTAGTGAACGTATACATCGTCCCAGCCTGCGCTGTTCTTTGCGTATACCGTACGTGAATTGTTCTTGCTAAAGGTGTACTCATATGAATATGAGGACTCGCCCTTAACAGCAGTAAGAGTGATATTTGTTGATGATAACGGAGCAGTATCGCCGCCGATTGTTACAGCCTGTCCGTTTTCAAAGGCAACAGCCTCACCGCCGTCAACGGTGTAATAAGCGTTGTCACAGTTGTAGCAATAGAGGTTAATTGTAACATCTCCTACAAACTGGAAAACGCCTGTGCTGATTGCAACTCTCGGCTCTTCGGTATTGTACGGCTCCCAGTGACCTGTTGCGGTTTTTGTTCCCGGATCTTTGTCAATCAGGAAAATCATATCGCCGCCCGGAATAGCAAGATCAACTGTCTGCCAGTCTCTCTGCTGACCTGTGTTAAAGTTGATTAACGTCTGGTCTCCGGGAATTGTGTATGACCATATGTCGTTTGCCTCGTCAACGAGAGTCATATGCTCGCCTACCCACGGAACATGCTGTCCGTCAGTACCGCCTGCAACATAAGCGGCAGGGAGAATTTCCTCGCCGGTGTTTGCGTCTACTCTGCCCTTCCATTCGTCGGGAAGTTTAAAATAAACCGTTTTGCCTTCTGATGAGCTTGCAGCGTTTACCGAGAGTACTCCGCACTGGAGAATCACAAGTAAAAGTGCAAGAATAAAGCTTATTGACTTTATAGATTTGTGTTTCATAAGTTAATCCCTCCTGTTAGTTTTAATAAAAGGCTCAACTTAATTATAACGCCGAGCTATATAAATTAATATCCGATTCTTACCCATTGAATAGTCAGAAAATGAAATTTTGTATAAAATCAAATTATTAATGAGTAAATATTTACGAATTTTATACAAATATTTTACTTGTTTTATTTATTCGAATATCTGTTAATTTCACATAATGTATGATACAATATATTCAGAAAATAGCGTATATCCATTATTTATCGTGATTACACAATCAAATAAAAAATATAGACTTTTGCAATACACAAGGAGAATTATGACATATTTAAGAGAATTTTATCTGCAAACTGCCGAAATGGAAAACGACCGTTTTTACAACGAGAGAAGAACCTGCTTTAATACGTTCTATCCGTACTTAATTTTTCCAAAGCTACAGCTTGAGGAAATTACTTTTGAGCCTGTTACAATTTTCTACGGAGGAAACGGAACGGGTAAATCTACTCTGCTGAACATAATTTCCGAAACACTTAAATTGAAACGCAATGCTGTATTCAATAAAACAAGTTTCTTTAACGACTACATTACAAATTGTAATGCAGTAACCTCTGAAAAAATCCCTGACGAAAGCAGAATTATTACCAGCGACGATGTGTTTGACTATATTCTTGATATACGAACGCTCAACAACGGCATAGATTCAAGGCGTGAAGAATTGTTTGAGGAATATACAGAGAACAAATATTCCGACCCGAAAAACAGGCTGACGAAAGGTTGTACCATT
>JBJFHX010000001.1:0-6955 GCA_051893995.1 Ruminococcus sp. | reverse complement strand
AGTACTACATTCCCGAGGAGGGACTCTGGTATTACGACGACGATACGCCGTCAGGCTCGGTAATCAGAATTTCCGATATGGAAACACAGCGTAAGAAGTTTGCCGAGTTTGTTTACGAGGAGCTTTTCACCAACGCAGTGAACGCACAAAGCGCAACAGCGGCAGAATAATAATATTTGTTAAAATAAGGTAAAAATTAAGGTCGGGATTCCGCTAAAAAACGGTGTCCCGACCTTTTGGTATTTGTAAAATGATATGTAGGGAACAGTCTTGACTGTTCCGCAGGGTTACAGCTGACCTATAGGTAATCGGAACGGTCAAGACCGTTCCCTACACTAAAGATAATTCGGTAACTTATATATAGTCTCCTGTTTCTAAAACATAGTAAAATATTCGGCGTTATCGTATGAATGCTCCACCTCTTTTGAGTACAGGCAGAACAGCTTTTCGGCTTCGTATTCGCCTGTCAGAAGCGCACTGCCTATTACAACGTATGCGCAGAATATCCGGTTTGCGGTGCACATAACGTTCATACTGTCAACTGCGGTCAGAAAATACCTGTAAATGTAGTAAAGCGACATACGCTCAAATAAATCATTATACCGTTCGGGGATTTTTTCGTCAGCGTGTTCTGATGCCTTGCACAAAATCTCCCGCCACTCGTCAGTCATAATATCAAATTCCTTGTGCATATCAAATATATATGATAATGATTTTTTGTGTATAATATCTTCTTTGCAGTTTCTGTCAATTGCTACGTCAGCACTGTAATCGAAATCGTCAATTGCACCCTGCACCTTTTCACAAAACTGCACTGCAACGCTCAGCCTGCCCGAAAACGGCAGGCTTTTGTCTGTAAAAATACCCTTTAATTTCTCTCTTGCACCGAGCAGAAAGCGCATAAGCTCAGCGCTGTAATCGCATTCCGAAAAATCCAAAGCGTAATCTGTGAAATCGTTATATGCGTTGTCGGCGCTGAGCATCAGCCGAGCCGCCTCAGGACACGCAAATGACAGAAGGTGCTCCGTAAAAACGGTGTAGTCCTGTGTAAGCCTCGGAAATTCCCTGCACGTCTTGCAGAGGTGATTTTCACCAAGGTTTATGAAAATGTCGCAAAGCTCGTCGTCGTTCCAGAACGGACACCTTCCGTTCTGGGAAACAAAAATCCTGTCGCCGTCGCAGTCAATCTCGGTAAGGCTTTTCAGCTTTTTGCCGAACTCGCCGCCTACGGTTTTGTAATATTCGTTAGTTTCATCGTCCACCACAACGTCCCAGCCTTTACAGCAGCTGTCGGGGCACTTGTCGGCAATACACCTGAACTTTTCAAAATAAGACGGGTAAATATCTTTCATAATATCACGTCCACTCAAGCGTCAGAAAAAACTGCTCGTATGCGTCGTCCCAGCCGTCAATTCCGTTTACTCCGCCGCCGTTTACACTGCGAAGCTTGGCGTCGTTCGAGTCCTGACCTGTTGCCAAAAGCTCGCCGATTGTTATGTTGTAGCCTTTGCTCTGACAGAATTTGCAGAAATCCTCAACGGGATTTTCACTGCTTTTTGTTTTAATAAGCTCAGACTTTAAATTTTTTTCGTTTTTTGCGTCCTTTAAAAGACGTTCAAGTTCAAATTCAACCATTTTAATACCTCGTTTTTCAGTGTGCATAGTTTTGACGTGCATGGGCAGCCACATAGGGCTGCCCCTACTAAAAATTCACAAATTGTATGAAATATAAAATCAGCTTTTGATATTAATCAGTGTAGGGAACGGTCTTGACCGTTCCGCTGATTTACAAGCCAACTCTTAACCGACTCGGAACGGTCAAGACCGTTCCCTACATTTGAGTGTGGTTATTTTCATAACATAATTGATAATTTTAGAATTAACACCGTACTATGGTGTATTCAATAACAGTCTTTTGTTTTATCACGCAGGGGCGACACTGCGTGGTCGCCCATGACGTTGTTAACGTAAAATCTGCATATTTTCAAAACTAACAAAAACGGTCGGGCAACCGACTTGCGGTTACACCCGACCTTTATTCCCGATTCACATGCCGAGATACTCGGCTTATTCGATTGAGCTGTCGAGGTATTCCATAAGCTCCTCGTCGTCCTTTTTCTGCTTATCCTTAACGATAAAGAAAGCGGTGAGCGCAGCGGAAAGAGCTGCAACAGCGGAGATGATGCCGATGATTAAAGCAAATTTTTTATTTTTCATACTGAATCCTCCAATTTATTGGGCGCAAAGAATATATTTGAAACGCCATAGTTTAGTATTATCTGCTGATTATGTAATTATATTCTAATCACTTTTTATAAAAAAGTCAACAGAAAAACAAAAAAAGCAGAGAAAATCTCTGCTTTAAGTGTGTTGTGTTATTAGTCTGTTAAACTTACGCTGAAGCGTTGAGTCTTTTAGCAAGAGAAGACTTGCTTCTTGCTGCTGTATTCTTGTGAAGAATACCCTTAGCTGTTGCCTGGTCAATTTTCTTGATAGCAAGACGAACTGCCTCTGTTTTGTTGTCAGCATTAGTGTCAACAGCGATGTAAGCCTTTTTGATTGCTGTTCTCAAAGCTGATTTTGTAGCCTTGTTGCGAGCTGTTTTAGTAGCGATAACCTTTACACGCTTTTTTGCAGATTTAATGTTTGGCATTGTCCCACCTCCTTAAAATATCGGTCATATGGGTATTATAATACCACAAAACCCTTTAAAACGCAAGTGTTTTTCGAAAAAAACTGCGAATTTTTGCATAATTCACGCAAAAAAATTTTTGATAACAATATGTAGTGTCTGAAATGAATTTTAATTCAATATAACGCTTTAAAAATATCCGACAAAAGTCTATTTTCCGTTTCCTCTGCGCTTTGAAAGAAAATAAAATACGACAAACAAAGCCAGTACAGCAACAAGCACAACCTTGAAAACAATTCCAAAGGTGCCTGCAAACATATCAATTCCGCTGTAGACGTCAAACGCATACCAGACAGTCATAAAAACGAAGAAGACTGAAATCACAAAAGCGTAAGGAGCTTTCTGCTTGATTCCGATTGCAAAGGTCAACAGTGCAAGCACACCCCATAATATAACGTATACGTTCTGCATAAAGTCGGTCATAACGATACCTCCGGATTAAGATACCCATATTATAACACAAAATTGATAAATTTAAATAGTTTTTTTAATTGTATAATAGTATCAATTATGATATAATTTTCACGTTGCCTCTCCTATACCGGCAAGGAAGGGAGGTTTGCATTTTGGGTATTTTAGTATCATTTATCATTTCCGTTGCGGCAAGCATAATTGCCTACTATGTTTGCAAATGGCTGGACGGAAAGAAGTAAACGGCAACCTGCCTGAGGCTTAAGCCACCTCGCACAAACGGAATAGAAACCCCCGACGTCTGCTCACGTCGGGGGTTTCGTTTGTTGCACTTTGGAAAATTAGTATCATTTGCCTGAGCATATTATATCATACGCCAAAGGCTATTTCAAGTATATGCGAAAAATTAATTTTTATTACCTTAATTATTCTATTATAATTGAACCTGATTATAATTTATGATATAATTTTCACGTTGCCACCCCTATACAGGCACAAAGGGGGGGTGAGCCGATTGAATATAATTTTCTCTTTTATTACTTCTGTTATGGCAAAAGTAGTTGCCTACTACATTTGCAAATGGCTGGACAGAAAGTAACGCTTGGCAACCAGCCTGAGGTTTAAGCCGCCTCGCCAAAATGGAACAGAAATCCCCGACGTTGGCAGACGTCGGGGATTTCGCTTTGTTACCGATTGAACAAATTTTCTCTTTTTGCCTGAACATATTATATCATACGCCAAAGGCTATTTCAAGTATATGCGGAAAAATAATTTTTATTACAATATGAAAGATGAATATAACATTACTTTATATATATATTATACCCTGTAAAGCGAAGCGTTGTCAAATTCAATGTGAAAGCAATGTGAAACTTTTACATTTGCGGAAAAATTTTAAAAAAACTCTTGACTTTTACTGACTTTGGTATTATATTAAGGATAAAGCAGTTAGCACTCGAACATTGAGAGTGCTAAAACAGCAAAAACCGACTTCGGATTGTGAGGTGAACGGTATGGAGCTGGCTGCAAGAAAACAGAAAATCCTTTCGGCAATTGTCGAAAGCTTTATCCGCACAGGCGAGCCTGTCGGCTCAAAGGCGCTGTTAAATGAAACGGAGATGGATGTTTCTTCGGCTACGGTGCGAAACGAAATGGCTGACCTTACCAACAAGGGATTCCTTGTTCAGCCGCACACCTCGGCAGGGCGTGTGCCCACTGCCCAGGCGTATCGTTACTACGTTGACAATGAAATGAGAGTATTGCCCATAGCGCAAAGCGGCAGGGAGTACATTGAAACAACGCTTTACCGCAGTGCCGATTCTCCCGAAAGTATTCTTCAGGGTGCGTCAAATCTTATTTCTCAGCTTACCGACCTTGCGTCAGTTGCAACAACACCCGACGGTGAGGAAAGCAGAATTCACAAAATCAGCTTTGTCCAGACAGGTTCTCACACAGCGATGGCTGTTGTGATTGCCTCAAACGGAATTATAAAAACAAAGCTTTTCAGGTGCGAGTTTCTTATCACTCCCGAAATTTTAGAGGTCTTTGATAGGGCGCTCAACAAAACCTTTTCGGGCGTTAAGCTTTCGTCAGTTAATCAGCCGTTTATTCAGACTGCGGCGGCACGCTTCGGCGAGCTTTCGCTGTTTATGCCGGGAGTGCTTATGGCAATTATGGACGGTGCAAAATCCGCACGTGAAATCAGCGTCTGCCACAGCGGCTACACAAGGCTGATGTTCACACCCGACATTGATTTTCTGACCGCAAGAGGCATAATTGAGTTTCTGAACAACGAGCACGACCTTGCCTCTATGCTTGAAAACCTCCCGATTGACACCTCGGTTTCAATCGGACGTGAAAACAGCAGAACAGAGCTTGCTCAGAGTTCGGTCGTTTCAACCCGATACACTGTTGACGGTAAGCCGTCGGGTGTGCTTGCGGTTGTAGGACCTATGAGAATGGATTACGGCAGAGTAATTTCAATTCTCGAGAGCGTTGCCGACACCGTCGGCACACTGATAGGCGAGCTTACAGACATAATGTAAATTACAATTTACAATTAACAATTAAAAATTAACAATTAAGGTGGCGGCTTTCAGCCGCAATATAAATAAATTCGGGCAATAAGCTTTTGAATTATTACAACCTATCTGCTCGACTAAAATTGTTAACTGTACATTGATAATTGTTAATTAAAAAAAGTCCTTGAAGGAGGATAAAAATGCCAAAGAAAAAGTGTGAAAATGCCGAAGAGGTAAAGGAAACCAAAACCGATAAGGAAAACACAGCCGAAGCCGAAAATACGGCTAAGGAAGAAAAGGCTGAGGAAACCAAAGGCAAAAAGAGTAAAAAAGACGACGAAAAGGTTAAAAAGCTTGAGGAAGAGCTTGCGGCGCAGAAGGACAAATATATGCGACTTGCCGCAGAGTACGACAATTACCGCAAGCGCACCGCAAACGAAAAGCTCTCGCTTTACGATGATGCAACTGCAAAGGCAGTAACGGAGCTTCTTCCCGTTGCCGACAGCGTGAGAATGGCACTTGAAAATCTCGCAAATGCAGACCCCGAAATCGTCAAGGGAATTGAGCTTATTTCAAATCAGCTTGACAAGTCATTTGAAAAGCTCAAGATTGAGTCTTTCGGAAATGTCGGCGATGAGTTTGACCCGAATCTTCACAACGCAATCTCAAAGGTTGAAAACGAGGAGCTCGGCGAGAACACAGTCGCTCAGGTGTTCCAGAAAGGCTACAAAATCGGCGACAAAATCATCCGCCACGCAATGGTACAGGTAGCTAACTGTTAATTCGGAATTCGGAATGCGTAATTCGGAATTATTAATTTTTAAATCAGACAACTATTTCAAATTAAAATACAAATTATAATTTTACTGGAGGAATTCATTATGGCAAAGACAATAGGTATAGATTTAGGTACAACAAACTCCTGCGTTGCAGTAATCGAAGGCGGCGAGCCCGTTGTAATCACAAACGCAGAGGGTTCAAGAACAACTCCGTCCGTAGTTGCATTTTCAAAGGACGGCGAAAGAATGGTAGGTCAGGTTGCAAAACGTCAGGCTATCACAAACCCCGAAAGAACAGTATCTTCAATCAAAAGAGAGATGGGTACTTCCCACAAGGTAACAATTGACGGCAAGAACTACACTCCTCAGGAAATCTCGGCTATGATTCTTCAGAAGCTCAAGGCTGACGCAGAGGCTTATCTCGGCGAACCGGTTACACAGGCTGTTATCACAGTTCCTGCTTACTTCACAGACGCACAGCGTCAGGCTACAAAGGACGCAGGTAAAATCGCAGGTCTTGACGTTAAGAGAATCATCAACGAGCCTACAGCAGCAGCTCTTTCATACGGCGTTGACAAGGAAAACGACCAGAAGGTTATGGTTTACGACCTCGGCGGCGGTACATTCGACGTATCAATCATCGAAATGGGCGACGGTGTTCAGGAAGTTCTTGCAACAGCAGGTAACAACCGTCTCGGCGGCGACGATTTTGACAAGAGAATCATCGACTGGCTGATTTCAACATTCAAGACAGAAACAGGCATTGACCTTTCATCTGATAAAACAGCTATGAAGAGATTGAAGGAAGCAGCAGAGAAGGCTAAAATCGAGCTTTCCGGCGTTACAACATCTTCAATCAACCTTCCCTTTATCACAGCAGATATGACAGGTCCTAAGCATCTTGACGTAACACTCACAAGAGCAAAGTTTGACGAGCTTACTTCAGACCTCGTAGAAGCTACAATGGGTCCCGTACGTTCGGCACTTTCCGACTCAGGACTTCAGATTGGTCAGATTGACAAGGTTCTTATGGTAGGCGGTTCTTCAAGAAT